>JBFKMY010000195.1:0-4893 GCA_041629615.1 Thermodesulfovibrionia bacterium
ACGTGCTTCAAGTTCCTCATTGGCTTCCTTCAAAGCCCTTTCATACAGCCGCCGCTCCAGCTCTGAAGCGGCACGTGCCGCATAGATAACGAGTATTGATTCAATCAGCCTGACATTATCTACAGGACCCCTGTACATTACCGCCATAAGACCGAGATTCCTTCTGTCAGAACTGTACAAAAGCTTCCCGACATAGCCTTTGACATTCATTGCCGCTAGCATGTGTGCATCGGGGAACAATGCTGCTACATTGGAAGGGTATGAACAAATATTCTTATCGATCACGGTTGCACAGGGAGTACCGGAAAGACAGACTTCAATATTATCAATAATATTACCGTCTGCGATGAGAGAGAGTGTTCTTGCATAATCCGGCTTCTCCGGAATTATTTCCGCTATATACGCATAGGATGCGCCGAGTGTGTTTGCCAGATCCCGGGCAAGGGATGTAAATATATTTTCCCCGACAATTGACGAAACACCTTTTGCGATAATATCAACTGTCTCTTCTTCATGCTTGCGCCTGGTAATGTCCCGAAGAGTAGCAAACATATGTACGTCGCGGTCCATTTCATATCCCATGGCAGTAATTTCTGAAGGAAAAACAGATCCATCTTTTCTCCTGCAGGTAATTTTAAAGTTGGATACTGTCTTTTGGCGTATATCATCATAGAGTTTCCTGTAACGTGCAACATCAGAGGCTCTGTCAATATCAGAAAGCCCTGAAGAAAGGAGTTCCTTTTCTGAATACCCCAGCATGGTACAGAGTGATTTGTTCACATACCGTAGCTTCCCATCCCCATCAGCAATGAAACAGGCATCGCGGATATTATCACTGATGAATTTAAATTTCATCAGTTCATTTTCTATTTTTAAACGATCAGAATATATCCCCTCACGTACGTCAGGGAGTCCATCCTTCTTATGCTTTTCTGTGACATATTTCATAAGACACCAGGCACGATTGAATAATTATTTGCAAACAGGATGTAATTGTCAGCCCCCTTACAGGACAATTATTCTTGAAGAAATCACTTGAAAGTATTCTTATTTAATACCATAATAACAGGGTTTTGTCAATAAATAAAAGAGGTTATGGGTTTCATATTCCAACTATTTCTGATCCATTACTCCCCTTCTGACAAACAGGGTAAAATCATAGGGTATCCTGTCGTGAATAAGGGACACATAGGGCGAGAGGTTATTTATGGCAAATTCCAATATGTCTCCGGGGAAAAGATAATGCATCTCAGCAGATTTATTTGGATCATGGGCTGAAAGGGCATTAAAGGCAAGGGCTCTCCGACAGTGTTTAAATAATAAAATCAACGTATTTTTTATTGTTTTATCAAGGTCTTGAAGGTTGAGATTAAATACTCCACATAAGAATATATAGTCGAACTCTTCATTCAGCATATCTTTTTCAGAATTAAATATCTTGAATATGCATTCCGGAAACTTATCTGCTGCCATTGTAATCAAGTTTTCATTAATATCATAACCCGTATAGTGAACAGGGATATTTTTCTTCTTCAGAAATTGATAAAAGTCACCCTTTCCGCATCCGTAATCAAGTATTTTCCTCCCACTGATGTCATCATCAATATCAAGCAGGCACTCAAACCGGCGTTTCTGCCCCCTCGCTGTCCACCTGACTGCTTCGGGCCTGTCGCCGTGCATAAGCAGGGCTTTGTCAAAAAAGGAAATAACATATTCCCGGGAAAGGTCATCCATGCTCATTCTACCCTGACGAGCTGGTCCCGGGGGAGCTGCTCAACAAGTTCCGTCAGGGCATTCTGCAATGATTGCTCAGATTTTGTTTCTGCGGTAATAATCACGCGAAAATCCGGTTCACCAAGGACCGGGTATGAACCAAAGGTAACATCTTTATGATTTTCAACAACCCTGTTTAATATCTCTGCAATATTCGATTCGTGACAGTTAAGATAGAGGCGTTTCAGATAAAAAATCGAGGACCTGAATTTTTCTTTTATAAGGGAAAACTTGTTTTGCATATACTCCGGAATTCCGGGAAAAATAAAGATGTTCCTGAAAGACACAACAGGAAATCTCATCCCCTGATTAAACTCAATCTCGCTTCCTTCCGGTACCTCTGTCATTTTCAGCACTGAAGGGTTCAGCTGGTCTTTATATCTTGCGTGCAGTATTTCTTTTATCCTGTCGTCAGTTACCAGATTCACATCAAATCCGTGGGCTATGCCGGCCATCGTTACATCATCGTGTGTCGGCCCGACACCGCCGGATGTAAAGACATAATCGTAGGTATCTGAAAACTGGACAACTTCCCTGCCTATAACGGCAATGTCATCGGGTATTACGGATATGCGTTTCACAGCTACTCCCAATGCGCGCAGTTCACAGACAAGATAGAATGAATTAATGTCTCTTACCTTCCCGGAGAGGATCTCATTGCCTATGATGACGATCCCTGCTGTTTGTGAATTATTCATCAAGAGTTTTCTCCGAAATCACCCTCTGCGTGTTGAATATAAGTGAATTTATTATAAATAAGCGCTTATGCATAGTACAAGGGAGATGTGATTTAAGTTTTCGGTAGTATATCCCGATAAATATACATTGTTAAGTACTCAATTGATTGATATAAATTAACAATGCATCCCCGGGTGCAAGAATATAATTATATAAACCTGTAATGCCTGATTCAAGCAAATATAATCAACACCACATGACAGACAAAAAAACATCCGTTAAAGAACTGTGGTCCGGATTTACCATCGCCTTTATCACCGGCGGCACTGCTTACGGTATAAGTGTTTTATTAAAAACACCCATTGCAGATCCCCTGATCATTGCATTGATTTTGGGAATTATGACCCGGTCTTTTACAGATAAATATAAGAGCTTTACCCCTGGATTTACTGCAGCCGCGGTGGTACTGCTCCCTGTAGGGATAATATTTTATGGTGCCAGCAATCTCAATTTTGCAAAACTGATAGAACTGGACCAGAGCATGATAGTCCTTCTTATGATAATCATGATTGTTTACTTTGCTACCGTTCTGCTATTGGGGAAACTGCTGGGACAGAGAAAACAAATCACCTACCTGACAGCTTCAGGTTCAGCTGTCTGCGGTGCCTCGGCAATAGCGGTAACCTCCCCCGCTGTAGAGGCAGAACCGGATGATGTTTCCATTTCACTCCTGTCCGTTACTATAGCAGCACTGTTCGGGTTTGCCATAATTCTCCCCCTCTTCTCAGCGTTGTTTAATATGAATTGCGAACGTTATTGTACGCTTTCCGGTTCAGTTTTGCAGTTTACCGGACTTGTAAAGGTAGCCACGTCATTTACTCCGTTTCTGACAAGAGAGCTCCCTGCATCCGATATGCTGTCAATAGCGTTATCCATAAAGGCAGTCCGATACCTTGGATTGCTGGTTGTTGTCCCGCTTTTCGCAAGTATGATAAAAAAAAGACTGCATGTCCCATGGTTTTTGTGGGCATTCCTCGGGGCCGGACTCCTTGGCACATGGATGTATGTTAATAAAGCTGCCTATTTTAAAACCACGCTCTCTCCCTATTTAAACATCATTCATGTTACGTCCTGGTCAGTGGCATTGGCGGCAATTGGATTGAATGCCGACATCAAAGGCCTTTTAAGCAATAACGGGGCAAAGGCACTGATGATGGCCTTTTCAGGATTTCTGGCAGCAACCGCAACTTTTTTTATCGGCTCTTATATTATGCACTCTTTCTGAAAATGATAAATAAAATGGAATATACTGCAGACTCACCAAAATCAAGTGTCAGGAACAAGCTCCTTATTGCCTTTTTCCTTGTATTGGCCCTCAGCGGAATCATTTTCAATATTGTATTTATTCACTTTATACAGTCTACCCTGACAACAGCAGGCTCTGACAGTAATCTCATTAATACAATGACCCGAAAGTTTACCATTATAGGATCGGTTATTACCATTGCCGCGATAATAATTGTTCTCTTGATTTCCCGGGTCCTCTCTGAAACAATTACCCGTCCTATTAAGAAATTAACTGAGGGCATGCTGGAGATCGCCAGAGAACAGTGGAGCACACGAATAGATATGTCCAGCAATGATGAATTCGGCCAGCTCGCCAGAGGATTCAACTTTATGGTTGAGCATATTGAAGATGCGATGCTTAAACTTAAGGCAGCAAAAGAATACACTGATAATATTCTGCTGTCAGTTCCCTCGATAATGATTGTACTAAGCAATCGTTTTAATATTCTGTCCACCAATATGGCGTTTGAGAAACTCAAGGCGCAATACCCCGGGCTCACGCTGAGTCAGTTTACTGTCCCCCTTGAAGACCACATTAAATCAAACCTTGACACAGGGGTAACAATAAAAAAAGAAATTACTGTTGTTCCCGATGGTTCTGAAGTCAGTCTGATTTTTACTGCAATTGTATCTCGGATAGGAGACAGCGGGGCTAAGAATGAAACAGAGAAGGCCAGCATTCTTTTAACCATCACCGATGTCACCGAGCGGCGCAAGATGAAAGAACTGGTTCTTCAGTCCAGACAGGACTGGGAGGACACCTTTAATACAATTCCTGATATGATCACCATCCACGACAACGACTACAATATCATCATGGCAAACACTGCGGCAAAGGACACACTGAATCTGCATCTCATTGATTTCAAAAAAACAACGAAATGCTACAGGTATTATCATGGTACAAGCAGCGCTCCCGAGGGCTGTCCGAGCTGCGAATGCATGAAAACAGCAGCACCGTCCACATTTGAAATATACGAGCCTCATTTAAAAAAGTTCATTGAGATACGTTCCATCCCTCGATTTAATAACAGCAAACAATTAATAGGCCTCATTCATATAGTCAGAGACATATCCCTGCGCAAGAGCATTGAA
>JBFKMY010000196.1:0-4880 GCA_041629615.1 Thermodesulfovibrionia bacterium
AATATCGTTAGTGAATGTGCTGGGTGTTGTATATGCCCACCTGAAAACGAGTGATGGCGGGGACCTTTATCTCACGAGATTTGCTGAAAATTATCAGGCCCACTTTGATGTACGCAACTGGTATGAGAAAGGGTGGTTTGGCAGGCATGGAATACGTCTGAAAGGCACAGGTTCTGTCTACAAGGTACCGACAAGAAAAGTGGAGGGAAAAAGCCTTGATCTTGTGGTGAAGAACTGCCGTGTCGGTGAGGATGTCCCCTTTGACACCCATACCCTGCAGGAATTCTGTGATGCCGAGTTTAACAGTCCGTGGGAAGAGTTTTCACTGGTCGAGGAAATGCGGGAGGACCAGTACGGGCCAAAAAATATACGCTTGAAAACACAGCTGCCCATGGGGATTTATGTGCCTCCGGAAAAGATGCAGATATGGCAAAGCGGAAGGTCAAGGGCAAAAATCAACCGCATCCGGGCACGGCATCCGGGGATAGACCTTGACATATTAAAGCAGTATAAACTGATTTATCAATGGATTGACGGCTTTAATCTTACTGAAGTTTTCGAACATATAAATATTGAACATGGTGAAATCATACATCATCTGGAAACACTGGACCGGACGGTCATGTCGGACCTTAATGAAAAGGGATATCTGGTGGCCGATTCAAAACCGGAGCATATCATAATCAGTGAAGGTGATACGAAACGAGTTATAGACATTGGACGGGCACGGTCGAAGGACGCTGCGAGAGACCAGATATATTATCTTTATACGCGCATCGCGACAGGGAATTATTCAGTCGTTGATTATGAACTTCTTCTCAGAACGCCGGAACATGAAACAGAAGTAAAAAGCTCCCGGAGGCATTCCTATCTTGATGACCAGCGGGACCGTTTTTCGCCGACACCGGTGCCTGATCATTTAACAGCAATGGAAATTTTCGGTGTGCCCTACGTATACGGACATGCAGAAAGTACGGGCGGGCATCTGTGGGTTGTCGGGAGAAATGCCCGCCTGTTCGACTATTTCCTTCCGGAAAGGTGGCGGAAGACCCCTTCGATAAGCCTGTCCGGTAAATAAGAAGTATTCTATACAATTACAAAGGACAATATCCATCTTGTCTGGGAGACTTCCCGGGTGGGTGAAATGCCCGGTGAAGATGAAGAAAAAAACCATCCGGGGATAAGTATATGGGGCTTCAACAGCCCTTTTGAAGAATTTGCCGTTGCTCATGCATTGAATCAGCTCGGGATCCCCTGTGTGTACGTGAGGGCGATATACATGACAGGAAGTTACAAGATCGAGAAATCATCGGACCTCAGGAAGTATGAGTCACATAAAGATGTTTTAGATCCTGAAGGTGGTCCCATTCTTCAGGAAAACCATAACTTTATCACCATACGCGGCTATTATAACGGCTCTGATCAATGGGTGGCAGAACAGACAGGTTCTCTTTATGTGCCCATGGACCTCACACAGGCTGTTGACAGGGGCCTTATTGATGGACCTCAATGCAGGTTGTTACTGGAAAGGGTAAAGGAAAATCTCAGGAGCGTCAATTATGACGGATCATTATTGCACTCAGATGATCTGCTCCTTGCCATTGATGGCAAAGGTGAGCTTGTGAAAGACCGCAGGGACAGCCTCCTCGTTGTGATATGTAATTTCGAGCATATCTGGAAGTGCTCTGACGACCGGCCCCTGAAAAGTAAAAAAGAGAAAGCATCATATTGAAGGGGTACTCCCCTGATGTTTCGGGCACTTATGTGCGCATGAGATTCCCTCACCGGTATGAATCCGGATTCTTACCATAGGAGCGAAAGTGTGGAGACACCATTTTTTCTGTTCACCATAAGGAAAGTAGTGTATAATAAACACTGTACTTACTACAGAAACTTCCCATAATTATCTGCACTACCATCGTGACGGGAACAATAATGCAGGACCAAACGACAAAACAGAAATCCCGGATTGGCGAGATTCTTCTTGAATACGGTTTAATAACCCATGAACAGCTTGCAAAGGCCCTTGATCTGCAGGCCCGGAGGAGCAGGCGACTTGGGTCGATCCTGGAAGAGATGGGGTATCTGGATATTGATACGCTATTAAGTGTGTTAAGCAAACAGTTGGATCTTCCCTCTGTAAATCTGTTTGAGGTGAAAGTTTCGTCTGAAACTCTTAATATGCTCCCCTATGATCAGGTAAAATCCTTGAAGGTATTGCCCTTCAAGAAGACCGATGATTCTGTATTTCTTGCGATGGTTGATCCTCATAACAGGGATGCCATTCAGAATATTGAATCTGCTGTGGGACGCAGTGTCAAGCCCTATGTCGTACCCCATTACCAGCTGGACAAGGCAATATCCTGCTTTGAAAAAGAGGGATATGGATGTATGAACTTTGAAGGTGAGAACCTCATGGAAGAATAAAGTGAGGGAGGCCCCGTATGTATAAGAAGCGGAGGAGTACGGATCTCTGAGTTTGAGAGAGCCACCGAGGGGAGTTGAACCCCTAACCTATGCATTACGAATGCATTGCTCTGCCGGGTTGAGCTACGGTGGCGTAATTCCTTTTCTCCGTAAGCTGTTATATAATACACTACTGTTCAATGAGGTTCAATACAGTTAAGTACCAAACATGTAAGCACCAGATAACAAGCACCAAAATACAAATAAATCACAACTATAAAATTCCAGACAAGTATAAACATCAATGATCTTCAGGAGGTCGGGGCCCCGGTCATTGCGCTTTACAATTTATTTGCAATTTGTTACTTGTTTTTTGGAATGTCTGCTTATTGTGGGTGGACTGAGCAGGATCAGAAAGGTTTTATCCGCCTTCGGCTATTCTTTCTTCTTCTTCCTGCCGGGTTTTACACTCGATGCATAATGTTGTTACAGGCCGTGCCTCAAGACGTTTAATCCCGATTTCACTGCCGCATTCTTCACACATGCCATAGGGACCGTTATCAATACGATCGATAGTCTCCTCGATTTTTTTCAGCAGCATGCGCTCCCTGTCCCTGAGGCGGAGCATGAAATTTCTGTCAGCCTCTGCAGAGGCCTGATCACCCATATCCGGGAAATTAAGCTCTGACGGTAAGTTGCTGAGCGTTTCTTCTGCTTCTTTGAGCAATGACTCCCTTTGGGTCAAAAGGTTTTGTTTTATTTCCTGGATTAAGGTCTCTCTGCGTGATAATGTTTTTTTCCCCTTTGCCGCTTTCTTTCCTGCAGATGCTGTCTTGCCTGCCTGCCTGGTTTTGGCTGATTTGACTGCTGGTTTTGTCTTTGCGGCAGGACTTTTCTTTACCGCTTTCGTTTTCTTTGCTGTCTTTGCTGTCTTTACTTTCTTTGCTGTTTTGGCCTTTGTTGTCCTGACCTTTGCTTTTTTAGCTGTTGTTTTCTTAGTCATATATTTGTCCTCGATAGTAAATGTTAAATTTAAATAAGCTGTAAATTAACAGATTTATTATAACTAAGTCAAATCGGTGCATGCTTTTTATTTCCTGACAAAGTCCAATCCACTCAATCATATTAACCGGTAAAATTACATTCCAATAAAAAAATAATGATATACATACTATTACTCGGCATTTATTGGAAATACTTCAAAGTTATAAAATACATCAGGGGAAGGCAGCGTTCTTTTACACCCGGAAGTCACATGATAATGCGTGCGAAGGTAATGCGTATAGTAGATGATTAAAGGACAGGCGTATTTTTTTTATTGTATGAAGGGTATAATAATGGCTGGTTTTTATGGCTTTTCCGGCGAACATAAAGAAAACAGGATGAGAAGTTCATCTTCACATGGTATGAGGAGGGTGTGATGCTGCTTGGTGTAAATGTTGATCATGTCTCTACGGTAAGAGAAGCGAGAAAGGGACGGGAACCCGATCCATTGCTGGCTGCTGAGCTGGCACTGCGCGGTGGAGCTGACGGCATTACGGTGCACCTCAGAGAAGACAGAAGGCACATTCATGACAGGGATGTAACAAATATGAGACGCAGGGTGTCTGTTGAACTGAATCTCGAAATGGCCGCGACCCGGGAGATGATACATATAGCACTGAAGGTCAAACCCGATATGGTCACCCTTGTTCCGGAGAAACGGGCCGAACTCACCACAGAAGGGGGGCTTGAACTGGTGAAAGGGAAAGGCAAGCTCAAAAATGCTATAGACATGATACAGGACAGCGGGATACCGGTAAGCCTATTTATTAACCCGTCGGTCCCTGATGTGGAGATGTCCAGGGATCTGGGTGCTCATATGGTTGAAATACATACGGGACTTTATGCCAATGCAAAGGGCAAACAACAGGGAGCGGAGCTTGAAAGGGTCAGGAAGGCAGTCAAAAAAGGGCTTGCCCTCGGACTGTCCGTCAACGCGGGGCACGGACTGAATTATTCAAACGTTAAAAAGATTGCCGCCATTAAGGGGGTGCGGGCGTTATATATTGGACACAGCATTGTTGCCAATTCAATTTACCTTGGAATGGAAAGGGCAGTGAGGGAGATGAAAAGACTGATGAAAGAAGCAGAAAGACATTAATCGGTACATCTCATCTATTTTATAATGAGTCTTTTACTTATTGCTTATCGCTGACAGCTTAAAGCTAAAAAGTATGATTTACGGTATCGGCATAGACATTGTAAAGATAGAGCGGATGAAAGATGCCTATGAAAAATGGGGGAGGAAATTTTTCGAGAAGGTCCTGACAGAGGATGAAATATCCTATTGCTACAGGAGAAATGACCCTTATCCATCGCTGGCGGTGAGGTTTGCAGCAAAAGAGGCGCTTATCAAGGCAACAGGCTGGGAAATTTCATTCCGATATAAAGACGTTGAAGTAGTAAACAATGAAAAGGGCAGGCCGATGATG
>JBFKMY010000197.1:0-4878 GCA_041629615.1 Thermodesulfovibrionia bacterium
CTTTGAACACTGCTATGTTTTTTATGAAATTACCACTTAAGCTCATGACAGTCTACATAATCGATGCACAAACGTATATCCACCCATCACGGAAGTGGTTGTGCAGCAATTTCACTCCTCCTGTTTATGTGTATCTATCGGTATTATTTTGAGAAAACTTAACAGATCACGTAATTATATGACGATAAATGGCCGCAGGTCTGCCTCTTGTTGTGAGAGGAGGTTATTTTGACAACATTTTTACGTAAATGGTAGTATTCTGCATTGATATAATAAGGATTGTGCACACGTGAAAGGAAGTTGCTCCCTGTGAAAATTGCAGTCACCGGCAAGGGAGGCGTCGGGAAAACCACTGTTTCCGCCCTCTTAAGTTATTTATATGCATCAGAGCACCGGAAAGTCATCGCTGTTGACGCGGACCCTGATGCCAATCTTGCCGCAGCTCTCGGTATTTCCCGTGAAGCGGTAGAAAAAATCAAACCTGTTGCGGAATTATCAGAATTGATCGAGGAACGAACGGGCGCAAAACCCGGATCAAGCGGTGGAATATTTAAAATTAATCCCAGAGTTGATGATATCCCCGAAGGCTTTGGTCACACACAGGACAACGTTACCCTGTTAATAATGGGAAAATCAAAATTTGCGTCCTCCGGATGTTATTGTCCGGAACATGCATTACTGAGACGGCTGCTCAAACATCTGATTGTGGAGAGGGACGAGGTCGTCATAGTAGACATGGAAGCAGGAATCGAGCACCTTACCCGGGGGACTGCTGAAGGGGTCGATGCATTTATTGTGGTTGTTGAACCGGGCCAGCGAAGCATTCAGACCGCAAAAGCGGTGAAAGGGCTTGCAGAGGGACTCGGGATAAAGAGGGTGTTTGTGGTAGCAAACAAAGTGAGAAAAGAGAAAGATATCAGCTTTATAAAAAATGAATTGCGCGATATGGAATTTCTTGGATCAATGAGCTTCAACGACGGCATAATGGAGGCAGACATCGAAGGAGTCCCTTCCTATAAAGCATCGGAACAGGCATTTCAGGAAGCACAGAAAATCAAAGAAGCGTTAGACAAACTCGTTTGAAAAATAAAATCAGGGCAAAGCTTCTCAAAAAGCGGGACATGATCCCGCCCGACCAGAAGGCCCTTAAGGAAAGGGCGATCGAGAAAGGGCTGTGTTCGCTTGATGTATTCAGGAAGGCAAAGAGCATACTGTTGTACGTATCTTTCCGCTCCGAAGTTGATACCACGCGATACCTTAATGATGTACTCAGACTGGGCAAAAAGCTGATACTCCCGGTGGTTGACCCGGAGAATAAGCTGTTAAAGCTGTATGAAATAAAAGATACATCCGAACTCAAGCCCGGGTATATGGGCATACCCGAGCCGCCTGTCAGGGAGGATCGAAGGGCTGCGCTGAAGGACATTGATCTGGTCATTATTCCGGGTACAGGGTTTGATACAAAAGGCACCCGCCTCGGGTATGGAGGAGGCTATTACGACAGGCTGCTTGGTTACGAATCCAGAGATCCCGCAATGGGAGGGAAACATATTGTGACCATCGCGATTGCCTTTGAAGAACAGATCGGAGAGGCCATCCCTGCGGAACCTCATGATATAAAAGTTGATATCATTGTAACGGACAAGAGACTGATTATCTGTGCCCCGTGACAGGCACAGTCTCCTCAGACCTCAGTTCAGGACATCATTTATTTTTTGTGTGCAACATACGGTTTTTGACACTGAATAGATGCACATGTTAAACTGTTTCACCTGTTTTTTATGAGTAAATCCTGAGTTTCTTGAGAATACATAAAAAAGTCCGTACAGGATAGTCGAAACGCTCGATAACAAGATCTATTTTTCCTTATGTCCCTGAACTGACTTTATTGATATACTTTATCGGAGGAGGACTGTATGGCATACAGAGAGTACAAAGATCGCATCGGAGGCATTAATCACTGGTTGTTCACTCAGGATGATTTCAGACATATTATATCCCGCTCATTCAGGGGTGAAGAATACGCAGCGGTAATAAACGGTTCCGGCGTTGTTAAGGGTGAACAGAAATTCCCAATGGGGTATCAGGAAATGATTATCCCTGAGTTGAAGCGTCGTGCCGAGTTTTTCAGGGAAGTATCCGCTCTTAAGGACATTAATGCAGCAGATTCAAAGGTCCTCACTGTCCTGGTCGGTGACAGGGACGACCCGGCAGTGGCCGCATCCCGCAGCTATGTGGGAATGAAAGGCGCAACAACAAAACAGTCCGGGCTGTCCAGCATGATGGAGGAATTCCCGTCAACCGTTACCACGGCTGAACTGTACAAAAAACTCGAGCAGTGGAACAATGACAGTTCCATCTCGATCCTGATGTTTCAGCTCCCCTTCGGAGGTCAGGCCGGCAAGACTATCGATACAACAGCGCTCTGCAACCGTATTAATCTTGCAAAAGACGGTGACGGCCTGAACCAGATGACGCTCGGGCTTATGTCTCTCGGGGCAGAACGGTATTATGACTGCTGCACCCCCGGCGGCATGGTCGATCTGGCGAGTGTCTACCTGGTCAGGGAGAAGGGCGCAAAGCTTCGTCCTGACGGTATAGCAGGTTTTGCAGGCCTTGAAGTGCTGGTTGCCGGAAGAAGTAATATTGTGGGCGAACCCCTTTTCAACCTTTTAAAACGCTTTGACGCAACAACATTGGGTCCGCTGCATACAAGGACCGGATCGGGCGGTTCTTCTGACAGGAAAACACAAATGAGAGTATATTCTGAACTGTCCCGGCGTGCTGACATCGTGTTCAGCTGTATGGGCTTCCATCCCTACAGTATCCATTCAGGGTCCGAATATTTTTTCACTTCTGATATGCTTAAGGAAGGGTGCCTGATCATCGACGCGTCGACATCATTCAGAAAAGACGGGAAAAAACCCTACGGTGACGTTGATCCGGCCGCACGTTCCAAGGCAGCAGCCTTCACGTTAGAGACGGGAGGTGTCGGTCCTGCTACTGTTACAAAGCTGGTCCATCAGGGCTGGCGCGGTATGCTCTATCAGAATCTCGCCCGGGTAAGAAAGGCTGTTGAAGACAATAAATCAACGGTCATATCAACCTTTACAAAGCTGCTGGCGTCCTATGCAGGAGCAGCGGAAGCTGATACTGCAGACAATGCGGAAAAGCTGTTTGGCAGGGCAATACATGCAGACAGCCATCCTGTGCACGCTGTTGATGCCCTTGAAGCAGTTTTACCGGAAATGATGAAATAGGATGCTATTTTCTTAAAGAGTGATTGAACAGTGGACAGGAAAAAAATTGAAAGAGGCATAAAACTCATCCTTCAGGGCATCGGTGAAGACCCGGACAGGCCGGGCCTGAAAGAGACACCGAAACGGGTAGCTAGTTTGTATGAAGAGATATTCTCGGGCCTGAAGACACCCTCGAAGGAAATATTAAAGCCCATTGAGGGAGAAAGTCATGATGAGATGGTCCTGCTTAAAGACATTCCTTTTTACTCGGTCTGCGAACACCACCTTCTGCCTTTTATTGGCAAGGCCCATGTTGCATATGTTCCTTCACAGGGGAAAATAGTCGGACTGAGCAAGCTTGCCCGTGCCGTTGAGATATTCGCCAAACGACCTCAGGTCCAGGAACGGCTCACTGCACAGCTTGCGGATTTACTTATGGTGAAATTGAAGCCAAAGGGGGCCATGGTAATAATAGATGCGGAACACTTGTGTATGTCCATGAGAGGCGTTAAAAAACCGAATACAAGGACGGTCACGTCTGCCGTGAGAGGGATATTCCGCACCAAGGAGTCAACAAGACTGGAGTTGCTTGAGTTAATAAAAAAGATTGACTGAATATTTTCTGTTGATCAGATAATGCAGTAAACTACTCTCTTCTAACACCGGAGGAAACCTATGATTATAACGAGAAAAAAAGACCGCACCAATATTCTGGAAACAGTAAAGAAGTATAAGAGCTTTTTCCTTATCGGGTGCTCTGAGTGCGCCTCCCTCTGCGGCACCGGCAATGAAGAGGCCCTTGATGAAATGGCAGAGCTTCTCAGGAGTAATGGTAAAACGGTCACCGGCACGCTCATCCCCAAGACAGGCTGCCAGACACTGGGCACGAAAATAGAGCTCAAAAAGGACAAAGAGGCATGTGAGGCGGCTGACGCGATCATTGTCATGTCCTGCGGTGCAGGGACACAGTCCGCTGTTGAGATATTCAAGGACAAACCGGTGTATCCGTCCAACGACTCCCTGTTTCTCGGTAACATGACACGCTTTCAGATGTTTGATGAACGGTGCTCTCTGTGCGGAGAGTGTATAATCGGGAAAACCGCGGGCATCTGCCCTGTAACAAACTGCCCGAAGGGTCTTTTAGTCGGACCCTGCGGCGGCATGAGCGAGGGAAAATGTGAAGTAAGTCCAGACATCCCCTGCGCCTGGGTCAGGATTTACGAAAGGCAGAAGGCACTCAACAACCTTGATGAGATGAAAGAGGTCATAGGGCCCAAAAACTGGTCTGCCGGACAGAAACCCGGAAATTTGTCCGCTAAAAAAGATAAAAAGGAAAAAAAAGATTAAGTCAGGTTTGAAGAGGAGACAGAGGTCATGAATTTTAAAGAAGCGCTCAACGCGGGTAAATTTGTTGTTACCGCTGAAATCGGTCCCCCGAAGGGGACGGAAATTACTGAAATGGTACACCATATTGATCTGCTCAAGGGCAAGATAGATGCTGCAAATATCACTGATAATCAATCTGCTGTCATGCGGATTAATTCCCTGTCCGTCTGCAGGCTGGCGATGGAGAAGGGCCTTGAGCCTATCTTGCAGATGACCTGCAGGGACAGAAACCGGATCGGTCTTCAGTCGGACC
>JBFKMY010000198.1:0-4864 GCA_041629615.1 Thermodesulfovibrionia bacterium
CAACATATTATATAAATAAAAAGAGTGAAGCTTTACAGTTTTAGATCATGGCCCCTGATGTGCAAATGACACATCGAAATTAACGACAACGAGAAAGACAATAAGAAGAATGGATTTTATCTTAATCGAGTGAAAAGAGATGCGAATGAAGCGATTTTACATGGTTTTTATATTATTAATTCTAGTTGGATGTGCTTTTAACCAGCCTCAAGGGCCAACATGTGAACCGTACACATTAAAAAACAATGATAAAGCATAATTTATGTTTATAGACCACTCGGTGAAAAATTTGGCTATAATCGAACTTATTATCTATTTGATGATAAAGGTAAAATCACTGACTTGAAGCACGGTGGCTATTTCCCATTTGAAGTTGATCCAGGCCCAGTGACCTTGTTTTCCCATGTAAATGCTACTGCAGATATTATGATCAATGGAATTCTCGCATATGTACTTGAAAAAAATCTAAGTAAAAGTTCCATGTTAGATTTTTCAGAGACTTCATCTACTTCCCGCATGTCAAGTAAAAAATTAAAACTGAGAAAAATATATATTGCATAGTTATATAATTAAGGCATAATAACCATACCATGGAATTTGAATATGCTGGGAGTAAAAGCAAAACAAATAAAGAAAAATACGAGATGGATTTTGTTGAAGCCCGGAAATTATGGAAACCCCTGACATGATTGAAATTCCTGTCAATACATCTGATGAACCAGGGTATCTGGTAATTGGCCAGATATCAGGAAAGCACCGGGCAGGGATTATTACGTTCACAGGAACAGAGGCGTGTGAATGTAGATTTCCCGCTGTGGATTATACAGCAGCTGGATAAAGAAGCAAAAAGATCAGGTGTTCCCGACAGTCAATCATAAAGGTGTGGGTAGCTGAACGCCTCGAAAAAGCATTATAAATCAATTTATGAAAAAACCGGACAATTTCAGATGCTGGCGCTGTCCTTCCATGTGGATGACAATTTCTAAAGAGGAGAGAACAATTGTATGTACAGGCATGTACTCTGTGTCTACCCTTACAATAAAGAACTGAAGAGCCTGAAGTTTATACCTCCTTTCGGGCTGGAAATAATCGCCTCGATCATCGAGAATTACTGCAGCGAGATAGACATCGTCGATCTCAGACATGAGGAAAGACCGCTCTCTCAATTTATAAGAAAAGAGACCGACCTGATATGCTTCTCGGTTAACTGGAAGAAGGACATCCCTTTTGTTATCGAGACAATACGATCAATTCCTCCGGATATTAAGACCATTGTCGGAGGCAGACATGCAACAGAATGTCCTGAAGAGTGGTTCGAGAAGTGTCCCAATATAGACATCCTGGTTCGCGGCGAGGGCGAGCAGATCATCGCAGACTTGATGAATGGCGCTGCTCATGGGGACATACCGGGAATCAGCTATCGAAATGGCAAAGGCGTAACGCATAATCCGAATCCTGCAAATCACGAGGTGCGTGACTGGAAGTCGCCAAACAGAAAGCTGCGTAAATACCGCTATGTCATCGATTTCAAAAACGTGTCTACCGGGGTTTCCTTTGACCTGATCGCAGGGTCTCGTGGATGTCCCTTTCACTGCAAATTCTGCTCTTTCAGTAAAAATCCCTATGGCGTAAGACTGAAGTGGTCTCCCCGGCCAATTGATGCTGTGATCGATGAACTGGAAAGCATGGAAGCAGAGGTCGTGTCTTTTATCGACGATACATTCACTCACGATCCCGACCGGGTGGAAAGGATTTGTGACGAAATCATCAGTCGGGGGATCAGAAAGGTCATCCTCGTCAACTCCAGACTGGAGATCGCAAAGCGTCCTGATGTGTTAAAGAAGATGCACAAAGCCGGCTTTGCAGTGCTCATGACGGGCATTGAATCCGCCCAGGACAAAACGCTCCGTTCGATGCAAAAGGGGTTTACTACAAAGCAGGTTGAGGAGTATGTTCGCGTGCTCAAAAAAAGCAGAATTCACCTGCATGCGTACTTCATTGTCGGAAGCATAAATGAGACAAGGGAGGAAATGCTCGAAATACTGCCATTTGCCAGGAAAATTGGCGTTGATACCGTCGCTTTGTCATCTCTGAAAACAACTCCCTATGATGGCATCCGGGAGCTGGTATCCCGGACCCCGGGATATTATGTAAATGACCGGGGATATGTGTATTCCGATACGCTGTCAAAAGATGACATCAATAAAATCAGAAGACAGATAAAAAGAGGCTTCTTCACCCCTGCCCACGTTATACGAACATTCTGGAAATTCAATTGCAGCAGGACCCTGATGTTGAAGATAATTATGAACTATTCATTAAACGCCCTGCGTGCCCGGATGGCAGGACAACCAGAAAAGCAGCGGGATTAACTTTACATTTGCGGGATCGGGACGTAGTTTTTCAAAAGCTTGAAAAGAGCGTTTCTGATGATTGTTCCGGTCAGGCCAAATTGGATTTCACGTCCATATCAGTAAGATCAGGGCCCGTATGAAATGTTGACTCGATCTTCTCTGTTACCTCTTTTGACGTGCATGATTGCTCTTCCACGGTAGCTGCAATTTGCATAATCGTATCTTTGACCGTAATGGTAGATGTTACAATTTGCTGAAGGGCAATGCCGGCCTCAGTGGCCAACTCAAGTTCTTTCTCTGACTCTGAAGTCCCGGATTTCATAATAGTCACCGCTTCTTTTGTATCATGCTGAATGCTTTCAATTCTATCTTTTATATTTTTCGTAGCCTGTGATGTTTTCTCGGCCAGCTTTCTCACTTCATCCGCCACGACAGCAAAGCCCCGTCCGCTTTCTCCTGCCCGTGCAGCCTCAATTGCCGCATTTAAAGCAAGAAGATTTGTCTGATCAGCAATATCATTTATCGTCTCAACAATGCCCCCTATTTCCTGAGACCTTTTTCCCAAAACATTAATGGTTTTGTCCGCCTCGTTCACCAGCTCCCTTATCTTCTTCATACCCTCAGCGGTAAGAGCTACAAGATTCCCGCCGTTTAAAGCGGTCTCTGATACATCGGAAGAAACTGCAGAAAGCTCACTTATGCTCGCAGCTACTTCTTCAAATGACTTGCTGAGCGTATTTATAGATAGTATGAGATCTTCTATTATGATTCTTAACTTGCTGTTTGTTTGATTATAGGTCATGGCCAGCTGACCTAATTCATCATTTGACGTGAATTCCAGGCTTTCAGAAAGATTTCCTTCAGCGAGCTTTTTGAATGAGTGCAGCAATTCATTGATACGCAATATGATATATCCGGAGGTTGCTCTCAGTATAAAAACAATCAGAACAAGACATGGCAGCATGATCATGCCTAGCGTTAATAATATTTTCTTAAGAAATCCATTCGACTGATACTTCAGTTCGTTCATGACACCCTCAACATCAGGGGACATCGCTTCCTCCTGAGTATTTGTCATACGCAATACTGTATTTGCGCTGATTTCATCGGGAATTGTGTCCATAACAACAAGATATCCAACTGGAGTTTCTACATCAATAATCTGCGAAAAGCCGATTAAGGATGCATCTTTAAAATAAATACGGCTCCTGCCGCGTTTCGATAATGAAGCGTCTGACAGGAAATTCAGGCCCTTCAATACCGTGACATCCTCGGGATATATATACTTCATATCCTTGTCAATAAAGAATACGCGGCTGAGATCAAGTTGTTTCAGGTGTTGCAATATCTCTTTGGCAATGATATCATCCCCCGCTGCTAATCCCATGATCGCGTCAGCGGGTATTTGCGTTGAAGTAAGAAGGGAAAGGGTAGTCTGAATCAGTTTCCGCCGGCCGTCGAGGTGTTCCATGTGTCCTTTATTCATCACCTCTTTTGCAATGAGCACTCCCATTACCATGAATGCAAGGACTACAATACCTACCGGCACGAACAATATCTTTACCTTTAATTTCATATTTCTCATTTGAAAGACCGGCATCAAACCCTTTCCTTTCACTGTACACCCATCACTTGTAGAGCTTCATAGCATCCGGGGTCCTCAGGAAATCAATGACAGCCTGGACGTCAGCGTTCGGATTGCCTTTCGTAATAAATGTGAGCGGCCGGGAAATACTTTGTGTCCCGAGCACCTTAACCTTTCCAGGATTCATTTTCACAAAAGCTTCTGATACTGCACCAATACCTCCTGTATATTTTGAAACCAGATCGACTTCCTGTCTCGTTGATTTTACTTCTCTGCTCCTTTTAGCGTAAGGAGCCTTATTCATGACAATTTTTTGAAATATCGTCCTTGTTGCAGCGGTAGGCTGGGACGTGACAACTATTATTATCTGATCCGGACCGCCGACTTCCTTCCAGTTCGTGATCTTTCCTGTGTTGATGTCAGAAAGCTGCTGCCAGGTAAGTTCCGATACGGGATTGCTTTTGTTAACAATCGGTACAATTACATCATCAATGATTATATGTTCCTGATATGTGCCGTCATCAGGAATCGCGGCCTTTTCTAAAAGATCTTTCAGGGGACTTGAGGAGACAGAAGCTACAATTATTCCGTCTACGAGCTCTGCAAATCCTCTGCCAGAATTAATACCAAGAACTTTCAACTCTATCCCGGTTGCCTGCTTTACGGCACTTCCTGCGGGTTCCAATACCCTCTTCTGAACAGTCGTTGAACCTGCAAGAATAAGCTCTTTGGCACTTGCATAACCGGATAATACAAATGTAAAAAGCACTATGATCGTCATAATTATTATTTTCTTCATCTGTGTCTCCCTTTAATTATTAACTGTTTTTAAATAATGACAATCTACTGAGTACTGAGTAATCTATCGGTAAAATTCCCGTAAAACTTTAGAATTTCAAATTAATCAGCTGCGCTATTTTGCCAG
>JBFKMY010000199.1:0-4813 GCA_041629615.1 Thermodesulfovibrionia bacterium
TCATTGCGCTGTTTATCATAGGACGGCAGTTTCTTTATCACGAAGTTCTTAAGCACCTTTTTAGCTGCCCTTTCTCCGGGCTTCAGCCAGTCAACTTCCCTGACATCATGATCTATCCTGAGGGATGAATACACATCCTTCCATTTAATGGGCTGTTGTTTGTCCTTTAATGTAAAGGGATGTTTTTTTACGGCAGGAAATTTCTCAAGGAATTCAGGCAGCAGCCGGTGAATCTTCGGACGGAACGTGTATGCCGCGTACTCCTGTTTCGGCGAGGCAATCCAGCAGGGCACGATATTGTGGGCGTCCACTTCAAGGAAAGGGACAGTTATTTTCTTTGCCACTCCTGCCTTCCATTGCCTCTTGATCCTCAGTGGGTCAAAATCAGTGATCAGGCAGATAGCCCCGAGCCTTCTCACCAGCCGGGGTAATTGATCCTGCGGTGTCCCCGCTGCCAGGACAAAGGTGATGTTCTTCCTGTGCAGGCCTGCTTCAAGTTCCTTCAGCCCCCTGAGCATAAATCCATACTGTCTTATTGTTGCTTCGAGGAACTGAGGGACGAGACAGAATATGACAACAAGGGGGGATTTATGTTTTAACGCAAGACGCTGCCCATACAGGAGGGCCCAGTTGTCGCTTATACGCTGGTCCCGGCTCATCCAGTAGATGACAGGGCCCGTGCCTCTTTTCCCGTCCTTAATGAGTCTTGCCCGTTTATCAATCATTTTACCAGGCCATTCTCATAAATCTCTCCCCGCATAGCTGATCGACAATTTTCACAATTTTATCACGGGACGTACTTTATTGTCCTGCTCATTCCGGCTGGACAGTAGAGCAATAATATTTCACATAATATTTCAGGTCCCTATGCAATCCATCAAATGTCTGATACTATTATAATAAATGGAAAAGATCCGCGTGATATGAAAAAAACGGTCCTGTACATACTGGTCCCTGCTCTGCTGCTTTTGAATGAGGGCAAATCATCGGCAGTCCAGATCAATGGCGTCTCTTTTCAGGACTCTGTGACTGTGGGTGATGAAGTTCTGCAGATAAGGGGGGCGGGACTGCTGAAATGGCTCTTTTTCAAGGTATACGTCGCTGCCCTGTATCTGCCGCCGGACGTGCCGGGGAGGAATGTTCTTGATGATGTACCAAAAAAGATGGTATTTCATTATCTTTCGGACATGAAGGCAGAACAGTTTACCGAGTCCGGAGAGCCCCTTCTTCTGAAAAATGCATCTGCTGATGAGCTTGCACAAGTCAGGGTAAAAATCGATGCAATCAACAACATGTATCGTGATGTGGATAAGGGCGAACGCTACTCATTGACCTATATGCCCGGAAAGGGGACTGAACTTGCATTGAATGGTGATGTCCTCGGCCGGATCGGGGGATACGATTTTGCTGCCGTATATTACCGGATCTGGCTCGGTGAGAATCCTGTTGATGATGACCTGAAGAGAATGCTGCTGAACAGTTACGGACGGGAATTCAGTTCCAGATAAGCTGTAATACACCAGAATTAACGAAATAATGCAGGCGTTGTAAAATAATTTAGTTTTCGATACCTTAAATGCAATGTTCACTATCAAGCGCGTATATTTCTGATCAAAAAATATGTGGGTAAAGTAATAATAGATTCATCGAGTTGAATAAATTTTTTTCAATGTCTGCATTATTTATATGCATTATCAGGGGTAAGCGGAATTATGTAAAGGGATATAGGGAGTAATGTTTAACGTACTCATCATAGAGGCAGTCGTCATTACGATTTATATGACCGTGTGGTTTTTTATAGCCCAGGCACGGAAGCGCAATGATATTGCCGATATTATCTGGGGCAGCGGTTTTATTGTTACGGCGATAACCGCAATGATTGTCAGTGACGGGGTTGGGGCAAGGGGTTATCTTGCCGCTTTTCTCGTTACCTTGTGGGGCGTGCGCCTTGCTGCGCATATTTTTATGAGAAACCGGGGAAAGCCCGAAGACCGCCGTTATCAAAAATGGAGGGAAGAGTGGGGCAGGCACGCTTTTATGCGCGCTTATCTACAGGTCTTTCTCCTGCAGGGGCTGCTCATGATTATCATCTCCCTGCCGGTAACGTTTATTATTGTATTCGGTCAGCATCCCTTTGGCCTCTTTGACGTCATCGGCGTTTGTATCTGGCTTGCAGGTTTTGTTTTTGAAGCAGTGGGGGATTATCAGCTTTTACAATTTAAGCGCGATCCTCAAAGCAGGGGCAAAATGATGACGAGCGGCCTCTGGACCTATACAAGGCACCCCAATTATTTCGGGGAAGTCACGCTCTGGTGGGGCGTTTATATTATCGCTCTTTCTGTTCCGCAGGGCTGGGCTACAATCCTGGGGCCCCTGACCATTACCTTCCTCATTCTCAAGGTCTCGGGCATCCCCCTTCTTGAAGAAAAGTATAAAGACAATCCGGAATTCCAGGCGTACAAGCGGCGGACGAGCGCATTTTTCCCTCTTCCGCCGGGAAAGGAGGCATGATGCTGCATGCGTTAAAGGTCTACGGAGCCATTCTCCCGGTCTTTCTGGCCATCGATTTCCTCTGGCTCGGGATCATTATGTCGAAATTTTACAAAGATGAACTGGGGGTGCTTGCGCGCCTGTCCAATGGCGCGCTCACGCCTGTAGTGTGGGCAGCTGGTATCGTCTATGTCCTTATACCGCTGGGCATTGTCCTTTTTGCACTGCCGAGGGTGTCCCCTGAGCATATGGTGTCCTCCTCCCTTTTCTGGGGATTTGTCTACGGCATCGTTCTGTACGGCGTCTATGACATGACCAATTATTCTCTTGTAAGCAAGTGGTCCCTTCGCATGTCTATTGTGGACATGTTATGGGGCGGAACGATTAATGCGGTGGTAACTTGTGTAGCTGCATTCTTTGACAGGTGGTTTGCGTAAATGAAGATCGCAGTTATCGGGAGCGGTATTTCAGGCATGACCGCAGCGTACCTCCTGCACGGTGACCATGACATCGAAGTCTTTGAAGCCAACGATTATATCGGGGGCCATACCCGTACCATCGATGTGCACCGGAACGGGGAAAGCCATGCTGTAGACACGGGATTTATTGTCTTTAACAGGGTGACATACCCTAACTTCTGCAGGATGATGGACCGGCTGGGCGTGGAATCTCAATCCACGGAGATGACATTCAGCGTAAAGTGCGAGCGCACAGGCCTTGAATACAGCCCCCACACCCTGAATACTTTTTTCGCACAGAGGAAGAACATCTTATCGCCATCATTTTACCGGATGGTCCTTGATATTCTCCGGTTCCGAAAGGCACTGAGCCGCCTCGGTGAGGCAGATGAAGAGGCAGAGATAGGACGCTATCTTACTGACCAGGGGTATTCGGAAGGATTTATCCGGCACTTCATTGTGCCTCTCGGGTCGTCCCTGTGGTCTGCAAACCCTGTGCGTTTTATGGAGTTTCCCCTGAGGACGTTTGTCCGGTTCTTTAAAAACCACGGGTTTCTTGATATCAGAAATCCATTCCCCTGGCTCGTCATCAAGGGAGGTTCCACAAGATATGTCGAAAAGCTGACTGCGCCGTTCAGTGACAGAATCAGGCTGAACTCTCCCGTTGCGTCCATTAGCAGGAAAGAAGAGTATGTAGAATTAAAATGTAACGGAGAGACAAGGCGCTTTGACCATGTGCTCATAGCAGTGCACAGTGATCAGGCCCTTGCCATGCTGAGCGATGCCTCCCCTCCGGAAAGAGATATCCTGGAGGCCATCCCCTATCAGGAAAATCTGGCTGTTCTGCACCGTGACACTTCCCTGCTTCCCCATCGGCCGCAGATATGGTCAGGCTGGAACTATCACATACCAAAAAAAGATACAGGCCGTGCAGCACTCACGTACAACATGAATATACTGCAGTCAATTCAGTCTTCCGATGAGTTCTGTGTAACGCTGAACAGACCGGACGACATCGACGCAGACAAAGAGATCGGACGGTTTCTCTATCACCATCCTGTCTTTACTTCAGATGCGCCGGCAGCACAGAAGAGGCACGGCGAAATCAGCGGGGTAAAACGAACTCACTACTGCGGTGCCTACTGGGGCTACGGCTTTCATGAAGACGGGGTAAACAGCGCGCTCGCAGCGTGTAAATATTTCGGGAAGGGACTCTGAAATGGAGAGCTGTATCTATGAGGGGGTTGTACGGCATGGACGGATGAGACCGCCCAACACGTTCCGTTACTCCCTTTTCATGATGTACCTTGATCTTTCAGAACTGGACAAGGTTTTCAGAGGGAGGTGGCTCTGGTCTGCAGACCATTTCAATGCAGCATCGTTTAACAGGGCATACCATCTTGGAGATGATTCTGTGCCTCTTGACCGGTCGATCAGGAACCTTGTTTCAGAGAAACAGGGCAAGCGGCCGGAGGGCCCGATCAGGATGCTTACGCAGCTCCGGTATTTCGGCTATAATTTCAACCCCGTGAGCTTCTACTATTGCTTTGACAGAGAGGGCAGGAATGTTGAGACCATTATTGTTGAAATACACAATACCCCGTGGGGAGAGCTCTTCTGTTATGTGCTGGGAGAGGAAAAGAACGAGGGTGCAGAAAAGGACAAGAAGTTCCGGATTGCAAAAGAATTCCATATCTCTCCCTTTATGGATATGGACATTCGTTACCAATGGGAATTTACCGACCCCGGAGATTCCGTCCACGTTCTGATGACAAGCTATAGGAACGGGGAAAGCATTTTTGACGCGGAACTTTCCATGGACCGCCGGGAAATTACGGGGCCGGCGCTTTCCCGCATGCTCGTCA
>JBFKMY010000200.1:0-4811 GCA_041629615.1 Thermodesulfovibrionia bacterium
CACATTGATGTAAGTGAGGCCGTTCGACTGACGAAAAAACGTACGAAGATGTATGCAAAACGACAGTATACCTGGTTCAGGAAAGAACCGGGCATACACTGGATAGACATCTCTGGCATTAGAGGGGCAGAGAAAATATTCGGAAAGGTGATGAACGATATTGAAATTCTGAAGCAATTGCTTTACTCTAATGAATGCTGATCGGGTAAGGGCTGGTTAACAAAAAGGAGAGAGAGTAAATGAATAACAAAGACCGCAAGCTTCAGGACCTTTATCTTAATTATCTCAGGAAAGAAAAAATCCCTGTTTCAATTTTTTTAGTGAATGGTACCCGCTTAAAGGGGACGATAAAAGGTTTTGATAACTTCGTGGTCATATTAAAACAGAATACCCAGCAGCTTATCTACAAGCATGCCATATCAACAATCTCTCCTGAAAAGGACGTAAACTTGAAAATGGAAAGTGAAAAGGAGAGCCCGTAGTTTGTATGGCAGCTGCACGGAGAAGCCCCTTTGTTACCGTTGATGCAATTATTGAGATCAATGGGAAAATACTCCTCATAAAAAGAAAGAATCCTCCTCAGGGCTGGGCAATGCCGGGAGGCTTTCTTGACTACGGGGAATCTATTGAAGATGCCGTTATACGGGAAGCTAAGGAAGAGACCAACCTTGATATTCATCTTGTGAGGCAGTTTCATACCTATTCTGCCCCGGACAGGGATCCCCGACATCACACAGTATCAACGATATTTATTGCCAGGGCATCGGGTACGCCTATGGCTCTTGATGACGCAAAGGATGTAGGGTTATTTACACAGGATACTCTTCCCGAGGATATTGCCTTTGACCACAGGGAGATACTGGAAGATTATTTCAATAATAAATATTAACCATTCAAGGGTTTCAACATGCCCTGATTTCATGGTCCCGGAGTGTAATTCTTCAGCTTATATGGCCCCCTGCTTCCCTGAATCCTGGAAGTTATCGCTAATCTTCACCAGTTTTCCCTTTGCGTCGGCAACGGTCACCCCATCCCCGGTCACCGCCTTTGCATATGATTCAAGAAGTTTTCTTGAGTTCTTTGTTATCTCTGCATGAAGAGTCACTTTTTCACCAACCCTCAACGCTTTTTTCAGCCTGATATCCATCTGTGCAGTAACCGCCGGCATCCCGATCTCGATGGCGAGTTTTATCATTATTTCATCGAGCAGGGTTGCAATGATTCCGCCATGGACAATATTCATGTATCCCTGATGTTCTTTTCGGGGGACAAACCGGGCCTCCATTGTTTTCCCGTTAAAAGTAAAATCAAGCTTCAGCCCGATAGGGTTTTCCGGACCGCATACAAAACAGTAACCGTCGTCGGCAAATTCAACCATAATAGATCAGGAATTCGGAGGTCCGGGGCCTCAGAAATTCATGTTATTACATACATTCCGGGACTATTCACGTTCTTCATTGTTCATGGTTCAGTTTCATGAGACATTTTTCAGATAGGATTCCAATCCAATCCGTATCATCATTATAGCAATAGCTGCCAGAAGGAGCATAACTATTTTTGATATGGCGATCAGGCCATTTTTCCCGATCAGTTTCGTTATCCACTGTTCCGTACTGAAAACGGTGTAGACAATAATCAAATTCAGGATCAACGAGAGCACGGTCGGTGCTGCCCCGTAATTGTCTATTAAAACTATCACTATTGTAAGGACTGCAGGACCTACAAGCAGGGGAACTCCCAGCGGAACCACTCCTACATCATGGGGCCCTGTGCGGTCGTCCCTCCTTCCTGTAAGTTCAATCATGGCGAGAACGAGCAGGAGCAGTCCTCCTGCTATCTTAAAATCATCAACAGTAATGCCGAGAATTCTGAAAACAGCATCGCCGATAAAGGCAAAGGCCACACTTACAATTAATGCAGTAAGCGTTGAGAATTTTATAACATTCTTTTTTTCTTTAACAGCCATGTTTTTTGTAAGGGAAGAAAATACGGGCAGCAACCCAAAGGGATCCATGGCGACAAAGAGAGGGATAAACGTCAGGGGGAGGTCTTTCAAGGTGTCCATCATAGGGAAATTATAAATATAAAGGGCTATTGAGTCAAAGGGAAAAAGGAAGTACAGGATGGTATGCTATTATTAATCTATGCAATCTATGAAAAAAACCCTGGACAGGTATTACAGAGAGTTTGATTATAGTGAGAGGCTTAAGCACGATCCTGTTGAATTTCCCCGCCGCTATGCTGATCCTGATGATGTTGAAGTGGCAGGATTTATTGCCTCCTGTTTTGCATACGGAAAAGTTTCCCTTTTCAGACCTGTAATAGAAAAAATCCTTTCGTTGGGCGGCAGACATCCCGGAGATTATTTCAGAACAATTTCTTTCAAAAAAGACGGGAAATATATTAAACGTATCAATTACCGGTTTAATACAGGACAGGATGTCCTCTGCTTTCTTTATATGCTGAAGCAGGCATTAGAAGAGTGGGGTTCACTTAAAAACCTTTTTTATTATTACTACAAACCGGATCATGAAGATATACGAAGTGCACTGAATGGCTTTATGACGTTTTTCCTGAACATAGACACATCACCTGTCTACGGGAGAAACATAAGGCCCCGGGGATTGACCCAGCTGCTGCCCGTTCCTGAAAAAGGCAGCGCCTGCAAGCGCATGAACCTCTTTCTCCGCTGGATGGTGAGGCGGAGAGATGTTGACATGGGGATCTGGAACAGGATTTCTCCATCGCAATTAATTATTCCCCTTGATATCCATATATCGAGAATTTCCCGATGTCTTGGCCTGACGAAGAGGGCTGCGGCTGACTGGAAAACGGCCAGGGAAATAACCGAAGCCCTCAAGGAACTGGATCCCGGCGATCCCCTTAAATATGATTTTGCCTTATGCCATCAGGGAATATCAGGCAGGTGCAAAGGAGAAAGCTCCGTGACCATCTGCTCGTCCTGCGATTTCGCCCCCCTGAGATGTTTTTGAAATATGTCTTTTTATGAAAGAACAACATACGTCCTTACCTGTCTATGATTTATCTCATACCATGTTTTATCATAGAGGGTGTACAATAAATCACAAATGGGGGTTAAGCAGATGAAAAAGCCTGTAGTTGATCCTGAACTGTGTATAGGGTGCGAGTCGTGCGTTGAGATATGCCCCGAAGTATTTGAAGTGCGGGATGACGTGAAAGCCTATGTTATAGGGGAAGATAAATGCGATAGCTGTGACTGTGAGGAAGCAGCGAATATATGCCCTACCGAAGCAATATCTTTTGTCGATGAATAGAGAAGGACGGTAAATTTTATATAAATAAAAGGGAGGCAGAAATGGAACCGCTTGATTTGAAAAAATTAATAAAATTTAATCCTGATAAAATCTCCAGAGAAATGATTGATGACAAACCTGAGATGAGGATAGCGCTTATGTGTCTCGAACCGGGGCAGAAGCTGACTCCCCATAAAGCGCCGATGAGGCTTTTGATGTATGTTGTAGAAGGCAGGGGCACCTTCACGGTAGGTGAGGAGAGGATTGAGGCGGACGAAAAAACATGCATCCCCTGCGATCCAATGGTGGAGCATGGTTTCAGCGCTGATAAAGGCGAGCGGCTGGTTGTAATGGCCGTTGTTACTCCTGTAGAATAAGGGCAGCTGCAATCTTCAATTAGAGTTTTTAATACACGGATTAGTCCCTTATGCATGGGCGTAATATGTGATAGTATATATCTGGTGGCGTCACCGCCTTGAGAATTAATTCAGCAAATAAAGTCTGGATTTTCAGACTAAATAATGGTAATGGGAGGCAGGCATGAAAAAACCGGTAATTGACTATGATGCATGTGAAGGCTGCGGAACATGCGTAGAACTCTGTCCTGAAGTATTTGAAATGGATGATAACGAAAAAGCCTATGTTAAGGCAGAAGACAAGTGCGATACCTGTGACTGTGAAGAAGCAGCAAATACATGTCCGACAGAGGCGATAACATTTGAGGAGTAAAGAGACGTTATTCAGATATGAAATAGTTTTTGCACGGAAGAATTGAGACGTGCAGCATATGAATGAGGGAAAGACAAAATAGCGGAAGGAGGAGAGGGAATGAAACCTGTAGTAAATTATGATGAATGCACAGGGTGTGCAACCTGTGTTGAATTATGTCCCGAAGTATTTGAACTCGGAGATGATGAAAAGGCGTTTGTTAAGGCAGAGGACAAATGTGACACCTGTGAATGCCAGGAAGCTGCCGATACATGCCCTTCAGAGGCAATAACATTTGAATAAGAGAAACATCCCTGAGGAGAATGCAATCTGGTAATCCCGCTGGCAGGCGCTGCGTATTTGTCGGCGGGATTACTATTTTTGACATGTCATTTAAACCACGCTCCCTGTCACCATTTCATTAAATAGAAAATGCATATTTCCTTCATTGAATCATGGCCCGGTTTTTAAATGAAAATGAATTTCAATTTCCTTGACACAAGGGATAGCGAAAACGTACTATTGACAGTATGACAAGAAAATCCAGTACACAAAAATCAGGGGAAACCGAAAGGATAAGAGAAAAGAAAGAGAAATTAAAGAGCTTTCTCAAAGACAAGGGATTAAAGTCTACCCGCCAGCGGGACATTATTGCCTCAGAGTTTCTTGGAACAGGAGAGCATGTAACCGCAGAAGAGCTCTACAGGAAAATTAACAGAAAATTCAGAGATATAGGCTTTACAACGGTTTACAGAACATTAAAGCTCCTTAACAGATCAGGTCTTGCCACTGAGAGGGTCTTTGCGGACAATCTTACACGATATGAAC
>JBFKMY010000201.1:0-4802 GCA_041629615.1 Thermodesulfovibrionia bacterium
ACGGGCGCATAACATATGGTAAATATAAAACATATAATTGTCCTCATTGCTATTCTGATTGCAGGTTTGTCCCACCACAGTCATGCCGGTTTTCTGGATAGCATTCTTAAAGGGTTAGGACAGTCCCCGGAGAAAGGGCTTGACAGCAGTACTATTGTGGAAGGACTGAAGGAAGCGCTGATGACAGGGACTGATAATGCAGTAAAAGAGGTCTCTCAGGTTGACGGATATCTCGGGAATGATGCCATAAAAATTCTCATGCCCGAAAAAATTCAGACAGTTGCCGATGTTCTCAAAAAAGTCGGTTATCAGCAGCAGGTTGATGAATTTGTCGGCAGTATGAACCGTGCGGCTGAGAAGGCCGCTCCCATGGCAGCATCCTCTTTTATTGATTTAATCAAGGGGATGTCCTTTGATGATGCGCGGACAATTCTTGATGGTGGTGATACGGCTGCAACGGATTATTTTAAAGGGAGCATGTTTAATGAGCTCTATGACTCATTTAAACCCAGTATTTCGTCGAGCATGAATGATGTTGGCGTAACCCGCGCATATAAAAATATGATGGACACCTATACCACTGTGCCTTTTGTAAAGGATATCCTTTTTGATATTGATGATTATGTTACGACAAAGGCGCTGGATGGTCTCTTTCATCAGGTCGCAGAAGAGGAAAAGAAAATCAGGACTGACCCGGGAGCGAGAGTTACTGAGCTTTTGCAAAAAGTATTCAGTGCATCCCGGGAGAGGAGCAAATGAAAATGTTTAATGCCTCTGTAATGAAAAGGATATCGCTGTTTTTTGTATTGCGTATACTATGTACTGTCACTTATTCATGTGCTACGGGACAATACCTGAAGACAACGCAAACATCGGACAGGGAAGTGAGCGGGGTGTTCTCAGTAATACATTATGGCTATAATTATTCGAATGATCCCATGTCAATCGCCGTTCTTGATCTGGAAGGAGATCAGTATACGTTTGAGGTGAATGCAAATGAATATGAATATGTAATAAACAGGGGGGTGCCAGCTGAAAAAGCATTGCAGGATTCTCTTTTCTTTGTCAGCCAGCACAGTCACTACTTCAGCTCGCAATTAAACAGGATTCTGGATCATAATGGTCAAATTATAGGGTATGAGTTGAGACCTTTGTATCATGTTCAGTTATTTGGAATAAATGATATTCTGGATGTAGATTACCGGATCATTGAAAAGAGAATTATTGTTTCAGCGGACGTAAGACGTTCTGTCAAAAGAAGGTTTTTATACCGGGACAATTACTAAAATTACACAACATGCACAATAATTCAAGACGCTGCGTATGGCCAGCATACCCGTCAAAAGACATCATTTAATAATACGACTTCGCATCAACCTGAAGGGCAGGGGTGCCAGCAGTACAGCTGCTGCAATGACCCAGACCATGTCCCCGATGACTGCATCAATTGATCCTGAAGCAAAGGAACGGCATATGTTTACGAGATGGTAGAGGGGCGTGAAAAAAGCTGCCTTAGCAATGAATGTATTAAGGGTATCAAGCGGAAAGAAAATCCCCGAAAAAAGAAAACTGGGAGTTATAAGGAGTGTGAAAAAATAGCTGAATGAATCGATCCCCGGCACAAGGGCAACGGCAATGAGAGAAATCTCGGCAAAGATGAGCCCGCTTATGAGCAGTATGGGGATTGCCAGTATTATAACCGGCGAATCAACGAGACCGAAGACAGCCATTACTATTGTTACAATAGTTCCATAGAGAACACTTTTTGTAGCACCCCAGAAAAGCTCGCCAGCTATGAGGTCGTTAATATTAACAGGAGTTGCAAGAATGGCATCGAAAGTTTTCTGATAGGTCATTCTCACAAACGTGCCATAGGTACATTCAGAAACAGTAGCAAACATCGATGAAGAAGCAATAATTCCCGGTGCGATAAAATTGATATAGGGCATTCCGTTGATGTCACGCACAAAACCTCCCAGTCCTAATCCTAAAGCAACAAGGTAAAGCATGGGTTCCACAAAATTGAATACAATGCTGGACCTGTATAACTTTGTATATACAGTTACATTTCGCTGCCATACACGAAAAGCCATTTTCATATTCAGTTTAATCATAATTCTTAATGTTGATTCTTAAGTCTCTTGCCTGTGAGCGTCAGATATACATCCTCGAGATTTCCATTATATTTATTCATAAGGCTTGACGGAGTGTCTATGGTAATAATGGTACCGGTGTCCATGATTGCGACCCTGTCACAGAGTTTCTCTGCTTCTTCCATATAATGTGTGGTAAGTATCAGTGTTATCCCTTTTGACTTAAGGTGATTCAACTGCTTCCAGACGGAATGCCTGCTGTGGGGGTCAAGGCCGGTCGTGGGTTCATCGAGTATCAGGAGATCGGGATTATTGATCAGCGCCCTTGCAAGCATGAGTCTCCGCTTCATTCCTCCTGAAAGGTCTTTAATAGGCACATGGGATTTGTCTCTCAGCTCCATGAATTCGAGGAGATTCCGGGCGCGCAGTGATGCTTCATTTTTATTTATATTAAAATATCGAGCATACACAATCAGATTCTCAATGACGGAAAGGTCAGGATCGAGGTTGTTGTCCTGGGGCATGACACCGATCCGTGATTTTATCTTGCCCGGGTGTTCTCTTACATTTAAATCAAATGTCCGTACTTCACCGCTGGAGGGAGGCATATAACAGTAAATTATCCCCATTACCGTGGTCTTGCCTGCACCATTAGGACCTAGGAAGCCATAACATTCGCCCTCTGATATTTCAAAGTCTATGTCATGAACAGCTTTTACATCACCATAATGCTTTGACAGATTATGGGCGGTGACAATATTCATAGCGTTCATTATACCACCTTTATGCAGCCTGCCTGTAATACTTTATGAATGAGAAGGATGGAACGGCTTTTTTAAGATCAGGAAATATCAATTTCAATGTCATGGGGATTCATTTTCTTCCTGATATGACGCATGGCGATTTTTTTAATATACGTTCTTGAGACCGGAAAGAGCGCGAAAAAGCCCAATGTGTCGGTAATAAATCCGGGGGTCAACAGCAGGGCGCCGGCTATGAGTATCATTGCACCATCGACTACTTCTTCGGCCGGGAACGTCCCTTCACGCATATTTTTTTGCATCCGGGACATGACGCCCGTTCCTTCTAATCGTACTAAATAAGCCCCGACAACAGCGGTGACTATTACCAGGACAATGGTATTAAAGGTACCGATATGGGAGCCGATCTTTATAAGCAAGGACAGTTCTATGAGCGGGACGAGTGTAAATATAAGAAATAGCTTTAAAAACATTCACTTATTATATTGTATCTTAAAGGTAAAGTGAAGGAATGCCGGCTCTTTAATCTCTTTTTCCGGATTTCAGAGACAACAGAATAATTACAGCTCCTGCTACCATGAGCACAATGCAGACTGAAAGAGGGATTATGTAGGGAATAGTTCTTCTGCCCTGATAAAATATCCCCTCATGATACGTGACTGATAATGTATGAGGCTCATTAATCAGATATTCTATTATGTCTGAAGAAGTATAACCGCTTTTATAGGCCCCTTCAAGATCAAAACCCATGTCTTTGGCAAGGGCTTCAGCAACTTCCTCCTCTGTCCTGATTGTACCTTCCTTTATAATCAGTCTCTTCAGGAAAGTATTTTCTTCAGTCTGAAATGTTGAGAGGGCGAAGTAAAACCATACGCCGATGATAAAAACCGCCAATCCCGTAAATATTCTTTTCCTGTTCATTTAACAGTCTTTACTGAGATGCACAAGGTATTGCTTTACAATAATGTCTGCCCGGCAGACTGAGAATAAAGATTAGGGTATCATTCAGGCTGCTGAAGTGTCAATAAATGGATGAGAAAGAATCAGAAGGCCGGACATATCAGCGACTGCACATCTTTAAAATTGTCCCGTCACCGATCTATCAGCTTTCCAAAAACACCCTTTACTTCAGTTAATATGCCCCCATGAAGGGACGGGTTTCCACAAACAATATTGCCTGTCAGCAGATAATCCGGTCCTCCTCCAAAATCAGTAACGATTCCCCCCGCTTCCCTGATGATGAGGCTGCCTGCTGCAATGTCCCATGGACTGAGACCTATTTCAAAAAAACCGTCGCACCTGCCTGCAGCAACATGGGCAAGGTCAAGAGCAGCAGAGCCGGCTCTCCGTATGTCACTTACCCTGTGGAATATATTCCTGAAAAGTATCAGATAGGGATCGATTAATTCTTTCCTGCGGAAGGGGAAGCCTGTTGCCACAAGACTATTGCTCAAATCAGTGACTGTTGAAACGTTCACTTGCCTGCCATTGAGAAATGCACCCTTTCCTTTCTCTGCTGTAAAGATCTCACTCCTTAAGGGGTCGTACACAACACCCAGCACGAGCTCGTTTTTTCTTTCAAGGGCTATTGATACTGAAAAGACAGGGTAGGCGTGTATATAATTTGTTGTGCCGTCAAGGGGGTCTATTATCCATCGGTATTCCCCGGTATCACGGTCCTTGACCGATTCCTCGGCAAGGAAATGGTGATCAGGATAATTCTCTTTGATAGTCCTTATGATGAGCTGTTCTGATTCTTTATCAGCGCGGGTGACAAAATCTGAGGCCTGCTTTGTGTCAATATCCTTATTTGATATCCTGCCAAGGTTCTCAAGAATATACTCTCCTGCAAGCATTGCTGCCCTGAATGCTGTGCCGAGAAAATCATTTTTGTCATTATTCAACGCACGGTACCCCAGACTATCAAATGACGGTCGCTGATAACTTC
>JBFKMY010000202.1:0-4774 GCA_041629615.1 Thermodesulfovibrionia bacterium
AGAAAGGGTAGAGAAAAAGGGGATGGCAGTGGTTGATGAGCACAGCCTGAATTATTTTTTATGTAAAAAAAGAATCAGAGATACCGGGTTCATTTCAGGAGACATCGCGAGGACAATAAAAGAGGAATTTTATGCTTCAAAAATACTGACAGGTTCAATAATATCCTTTTCAGATGAAGACAATCCCCGGTTTGGAATCCTGGCGCGACTGATTGATGTTTCTGAAGGGACAATACTCTGGGCTGATTATGCGGTCGCAACGGGTGAAGACTTTATTACCATTTTAAACCTTGGCAGGCTCAATACTGTTTTCAGTGTAATTCCCAGGGTAATGGATATGCTCTTTGCCTCTTTTGTGATTGAAGAGCTTCCCGCGGCGACAAAATCTTCACACAGGATCGGGGTAATGCCCTTTAAGAATAACAGCACCTTTAGAAATGCAGGAATCATAGCCATGCATATGTTTGTCATCGAACTGCTAAAGAGTCCTGAATTCAGGCCGATAGAGTATGGTAACATGAGAGATCAGATTATACGTTTAAGAATACAGAGCAAGGGAGAGCTGAATTATCAAAATATAAATACTCTTTCTCATGAGCTGGATGCCGCGGGTATCCTTGTCGGGGTTGTTGATAATTATTCAATAGGGGCAGCTCTTTCGTCTCCGCCACTGGTTGGTATTACCGTGAGGCTTATTAATGGTCGTAACAATAAAATTTTATGGTATAATAGCGACCAGTCAAGCGGCGATGAGAACCTTATCGTCCTCGACTGGGGGAGAATGAGATCAGTCCATACAGTGGCGTATGAAGTTGTCTCTAACCTGGTCGGCAGGATGGGAACAGTGAAATGGCAGTGAAAATCTCCCTTCCTGGAATGGCTAAAAATACCGGAAACAGGTGAACTGCACCCAATGACCAAAAGAGTGACCGTAAGAGGACGATTCATTCCCTGTTTTTTTCTGTGCATTGCTATCCTGCTGGGCTGCGCATCTGCCCCAAAACAGGATAATAATCTGGCCTATGTAGATGGTGAAGCGATCACGAGAAATGACCTTGAATATTTGCTGGAAGTTGCCCACCGAAGAGAAGACCTTTCCACTGCAAAGACATTGGACATCCCGTTATATATGGAGAAAGTCATAGATGACAGGCTGATTGTGCACGAGGCCCGGCGTATGGGCGTGGAAAAATCTCCTGAGGTGCAGGAGAAAATCCAGGCCTATGTTTTAAGAGAGTCGGTAGTCAGACTCTATAATGAAGAGATAGTGGAGAAGGTAGATGTCACGGAAGAGGAAATTTATGATTACTTCAGAAGCACCTATGAAAAGTTTCATCTTGACATGATTGAGCTCCCTTCAGAAAAAGATGCCGGGGAGATTCTGGTTAAACTGAAACAGGGGAAGAATTTTGAAGAGTACAGCAATACCTATCCTGCACCCCTGTATAAAAAAGAGGGGAAGGACCTTATTATTACAAGAAATGAAGTGGACCCTGTGATAGGAGATGCGGTAAGTGGGTTGGAGCCGGGTGAATTCAGTGATGTTCTCGCGGTAAATGATAAGTTCTATATTGTAAAAGTCATCGGCAGGGCAGCTGCTCCTCCCGATGACTTCGAAAAGAACAGGGAAAGCATAGAGAATGCTCTCAGGCAGCAAAAGATCAAGGACAAAAGCGATGAATATCTTTCTTACCTTCGTCAAAAGGCAAACATCAGCATTAATAACGAAATACTCGCTGCCATAAAACTTGATCAGGGGAAGGAAGAGCGGGACAAATGGTCGGCGGATGAACGAATTCTGGTGAAGGTCAATGATGTATCTCTTACGGTGAAGGACTTTGTATCAATGGTTCCGCCGCTTGTCACTAAACCGGCGGACGAAATAATTCACAATTGGGTGGACCGTAAAGTAGTTGATCAGGAAGCACTCGGCCGGAAATATGTAATGCGTCCGCCATTAAAGGACATGACAATCCGCTATGAAAACCGGCTCCTAAAAAATGAGTTTACAAAAAAATTCATAGCATCAAAGATTACTGTTGAAGACCGGGAAATGGAAGAGTATTATATGCGTCATCAGCAGGACTATACCAGGCCCGTCCAGTTCAAAATCCAGCAGATCACCGTAAAGTCACAGGAAGATGCGCAGGAAGTGGTAAACAGCCTCCAGGGCGGTGCCAGTTTTACGTGGCTGGCGAAAAAGAAATCAACTGATAATCTTGCAGACAGGGGCGGGGTTGCAGGATGGAAAACAAAAAGTCAGATGGGGGAACGCGAAGCAGAAATCATAGAGACATTAAAGCCGGGTGACATCAGTCCTGTGCTGGAAATCGATAAAACCTACAGAATAATCAAACTCATGGAGAAAACGGAAAGAGAGGTAGAAGAGTTTGACAGGGTCAGGGAATTTATTTACAGGGCCGTTCACAGGGAAAAACTTGGCGAGCAGTACGATGAATATGTTAATAAATTGAGGCAGGAAGCGGTGATAGAAATCAACGATGAGGCTGTCCGGTCATATGAGCAGATATTTAAAAAATAACAGGCTATTAATCCCGGAAACGGGCATAAAATTCCAACGCAAGGGCGTGGTGTACAAAGCAGTTTTTTTAGTGGCGGTTGTCAGCATTTTTATTGCATGCGCACCGGGAAAAAAGGTCCGCAAAGGTTTTGTGCCAAAACCCTGTATGGAGTGCCACGAGGAAATGCAGGGCGAGTTCACAAAACAGTTTGTTCACGCCCCGATGAGTGAGCGCAATTGCGAGGCATGCCACCTGCGTCACGGGAGACTTGCGGTCAAATCCTTTGTGGAAAGAGAAGAGGTTAAGCTCTGCTTTATTTGCCACACGGAAATGGCTGCTGATATCGGGAGGATGTCCAGCGTTCATGGTGTGATTAAACAGGGCAAGTGTTTGCCGTGCCATGATGCCCATGCCTCTGAGAACAAAGCCCTTCAGAGAGATGTTGGCAATGAACAGTGTTTTTCCTGTCATGATAAATCATCATTTACGCGGACGAATCGCCATGCTCCTCTTGATGACAGCTGTCTTGCCTGCCATTCCCCTCATGGTTCCGCGTATGAGGCAAGTCTCATTATGGAAGAAGGGGAACTGTGCCGGTCCTGTCATAAATACGAGGAAGCCGGTTTCAGGAGTGCCCATAAGGAATATCCTGTTGCACAGGCCAGGTGCTCCGGTTGTCATACGTCCCACAGCTCATCGAATGATAAATTGCTCAGGGAGTCGACCCATGAGCCCATGAGACTGGCTCAATGTGATTCCTGTCACAGGCCGACCACTGATCCGGAACCTCTGGCAGTTATCGCACCTGACGGGGAACTCTGTTACGGCTGCCATGAAAAAGAGGAAAAAGAATATATGTCTGCTGACAGGCACCCTGTTACCGATAAGGGCGAATGTATGCAGTGCCACAGTCCGCATGCCTCGGACTATCCCATGGTTACCCTTCAGGATAATAACGTTCTTTGCCTTGGCTGCCATACGGAAAAACCGGACATTAATGTCAGCAACCTCCATGCGCCTATAAAGGAGGACGGCTGCATTGCCTGCCACGATCCGCACGCATCACAAAACCGTTTTTATTTAAAGACATCGGAGAAAAAGCTTTGTTTTACCTGCCATGCCAAAGTTGAAGAAGATTTAGTACAAGCATCACATGCACACGAACCGTTTTCGAATATTGAATGTTCAAAGTGCCATGACGCGCACGGGTCGAATAATGCTGCCATGGGCAAGGCCCCGTTGACCGATTTATGCTATACATGTCATGAAAATGAGAAAAAAAGTTTTTTTAAAATATATGTGCATAAACCGGTCAGTGAAAGACTATGCAATGCCTGCCATACTTCACACACCTCTGCATATAAAAATTTATTGAAGGATTCAGAGGAAAATCTGTGCTTCAGTTGCCACGACAGCATGTATCTTGATGTCGTGGAAGAAGGGACCCACCCCCTGTTCAGGGACAAAAAGTGCGGCACCTGCCATGATCCCCATGCCAGTGATTTTATTGCGTCTACGATCATGGGCCCGCAGCAGCTCTGTTTCACCTGTCATGAGACGCTCATGGCAGGAATATATGAAAGTACTGTTCAGCATCTCCCTGTTGAGGACGGGAAATGCACTGAATGCCATAGTCCTCACGGAACGATGCTTAAATATCAGTTATTAAACCGTCCGAATGAACTGTGTATCTCATGTCATGAAAGAATTATCACAACAACAGCGCGAAAGGGACATATATCCATGGAAGAAGGGGACTGCCTGAGCTGTCATGTCTCGCACTTTTCTGATATTAAGTATTTACTCAATGGTGAAGACCCGGTAATATGTGTTCAATGTCACAATGTCGATACAGAAAGACTATTACAGGTGCACAGGGAATCGATTGATAAAATCCGCCTTTGTTCAGGCTGTCATGAGCCCCATGTAACGGAACAGCCCGGACTGATGAGAAGCATAACGCATGATCCCTTTACAAGGGGGGACTGTGAGGCCTGTCATGTATGATTCAGGGAAGAGAAAGACCCGGCGCAGCGGGCAGGGGATTAAACCGGGGAATATCGTCTCTCGGGGAATGCGCACGCTGATAGCGTTCGTGTGTTTTATTGCGGCCGCTCTGTTGTTTCCGGATTATCCCGTCTCCCTTTCCAGTGAAGGGCCCCAGACCGTCTACTCCATTCAGATAGCCAGTTATCGAGATGTCAGTGCAGCCCGGACAGAATTTGACCGTTTAACAACAATATTAAAAAAAG
>JBFKMY010000203.1:0-4774 GCA_041629615.1 Thermodesulfovibrionia bacterium
AGGGTCTGACAAGAGAGACTTTTTAAAAAAGTATTCCGCATCCGCCATGAGCCCGCAGTTAAAAAATAGTTCACCTAATTCAACTGATTCCTGTGAGGAAATATCGAGCCGCCTAAGATAATGAATAATCCTTTCCATAGACTGTAAAGAATTCCCAAGGTGTTTGAACTTTTTCGAAATCTTTTCTATTTTCTCGAAATAGTTCTTCATTAAAACATCCCTTTGTTCAAACTGCCTTTTAAGAATCCATTCACTTACGGGAATCAACCGGTGAGTATCAGAGTTTTGCCCGTGTCTTTCAGCACGTTCAAGGGCCGCAATATTCTCTTTTAAATAATCGGGATGAACAAATGAAGTAATGTTCTGGCGATACCACCAGCTCACCCTTGCATCCGACCATATGAGCGGTCTTAAAAAATCTATTTCTTTATATCCATGACAATGGAATTTTTCCCGCCAGTACCAGGGTGGCTGTTCATTGATATGATTAAGACCGGTCTGGCCGGGAAAAGCTGCGGAGAAAACAATGACAGGAGACATATTGACCAGATTTCTAACCAGCGCTCCCGATGCCTCATCAGGGAGATGCTCGCCAACCTCAAGACAAATGCCCATATCCGATTTGATATCCAGTGTAAAGTCTTCAGAGGATAAATCAGACCTCGTTTCTATACAATTTATGTCAACAAAATAATCCTCAGCAGGAAGGTCGCTGATATCAAACCCGCGGATACTGCTGACTCCATGAGCACGGAAAACAGAAAGCCAGGTCCCTACGCCGCATCCGATATCCACTACAGAATTAACCGGAAAGACATTGAGTATGAGCGGCACAATTATCTCCGCCGAGCGCAGAGAATCATCTCTCTGCGTTTTGTAAAAATCAGCGTTATAGATATTTTGAATTTCTTCAGCTGACATCTCTCTCTCCATAAAAGTGATAGAGGCATTTCCCCGGAAGCCTGCCCTTTCTTTTCAAATAGTGTCCTGGTATTAAGATAGTATCTCCCATCAGTTGTACTCTTCCCTCAGTATGGCAAGGGCCCTGCGTTCATTGTCTTCATACAGTTTCTGATCAAACATGGCAGGATGTCCGGCCTCATGATTCATGAATTTATATATCGGAAAATTTTTGAACCTATGCCCCAGATGCGCAATACCGCGAAACCATCCCACTCCTATATCAAGTATGGGAGTCCCTCCTTCAAGGATTGCCCCGAATGGAACAACCCTGCCGCGGGGACAGGTCAGTTCCCTTGAAACCGAAAGATTGATGAGAACGCACCATTCATTGATCCTGCATTCAGGTAAGGGCCATGGGTTATCTGCAAATGTCTGATGAAAAGAAGGGAGATGATAGGGCCTGAGAACCTGGCCCTCCGGTGGTTCAGCTGTATTATAGAGTATTGACAATTCTTCCAATGATGGTCTGAAATCCCTGTACCCTTCAGGTCTGCACTTCCCGGTCCATGATGCGGGACAATTCCAGCATTGCCCTATATGGCCGATTGCGACATTGTCACCGATATTTTCAAGAAGTTCGCCAACAATATCACCGTGATAGCTGCAATCATTATGCGTAATAAATAAATAGTCTTTGTCTGACATTTCCCAGCCATACTGATATCTTATTGAGAGCCTGTAATCTTCATTATCAATTTTCCGGATTTCTACAGGATTGACCCAGTGCACATACCTGGTTTCATAATATTCGATATTTGACAGTTTATTTTTGATACTATTGTGATTTCCGATTTTTGCATTTTCATTGGTGAAATATATTTTATCAATGTGTTTTCCTGAATGACGCATCAGGGAAAGAAGCGCCAGCTCGGTCTGTAAAGGCTTTCCGAAAACATTGACCGCGCAATCAACCCTTTTTCCCATTTCCCCTTCCCTCCGGATAACAAACGCCTTCTCCAAGGACACGATCAACTCTTTTGAGTCCGGGAGTCAGCCTGCCCAGGCTTTCTTCTTCAAGATAGAATGCGCCGAGCGCAATCCCCGCAGTCATTGAAAATATCTTGTATACGCATGAAGTATAATCCTTCTCTCTCCCTTCCAGTGAATTATGTGCAGCGCATATATACTCTGAAAACCGGCTGAAATGATCCATAAAACCGGGGATAATGATATTACGTTTAAAGTCATACTTTTGCTCAGGGGAAAAAGTATTGTCTCCTGTTATCTGCCGCAATACTGAATCGAGACTTTCATCAGCCAGGCCTTCCTGTAATTTCTTTTCCTTCTCAATGGACCGGTGATGTTTCTTAATGTTCTCTCTTACGTTTTCAATAAATGATTTAATGACTGAAATACTGCCCGGGCCGGTAAATGCCGTGTTATGAATTGACAGTCCTATTACATCATAGGCTCCTTCAATGTGCGCCATGAGAGAGTTGAAATTCATTTTGCTGTTCCTGAAGAAATAGGGCAGGTTATTGCGTTGAATATGTGCTGTCATTCCAGTCCCTGTATAATAACGTTTTAAAAGATGGCCGGCATCTCTTTCATGCCAGTGATACACCCCTGTTGAGGCGAGGTAACCTATGGCACCTCCTCGTTCAAGAACTCTTTTTCCATAATCCATGTCTTCGCCGAACATGAGTGGATTATATTTGACCCGGTCAAAATCGATTTTTCTGACACAGGAGGACACATCATCAAAATGCATTAATCTCCCCTTGATGACCGGGTCAACAAACTTCCAGTCATCTCCGGCCAGCTGCCCCGGCAGCGACCACATGCAATCCTTGCTGTGCGGCGTAATTCTCTGGTTTTCCCACATACTGAACAGGTCTGCTTCAGGCTTTATGTACTGTTTTGAGGAAACTGCTTCAATTTCAGGATTCACGACAAGAGGACATAATAATTTATAAAGCCAGTAGTTACTGACAGGCATTGCATCCTGGACCGTAAAGACCAGATAATCTCCGTTCGCATTCTCAGCCCCCAGATTACGGGTGCTGCCGTGATTGAATTCGTGTTTCGGAACAGAAACGATTTTCGCACCATATTCTCCGGCAATTTTCACACTTTTGTCAGTTGATTCAGAATCGAGTACCACAATCTCAATGTTTTCTACTTTTTTCTGTGACCGGATTTTACGTAAAAGTTCCCTTAGTTGCTCCCCGCCGTTCAACACCGGAACTATAACAGACACCCTAGATGACACAGTTTGTGGACTATTGCTCCCGTTCATGGGGACAAAGAGTTTATCCGTATCAGACGGTATAATTTTCTCACTAATATAGATTTCTTTTTCGAGGGAGACTTCAATCCTGTCCTGCTGCTCCTTAGTATCAGTATTTTCGGCAAGGTGTGCATATCTGGAGTGGATGATTTTCATGGTCCTTAAAAAATCAGAGCGTCTGTATGTCGAACTGTTGGATGCGTCGGAGCGGGTCCTGAATTCAGCAGTAATGGCCTTTATGTGATGAAAATCGTTTTTCTGTGACATCCTTATCCACATATCCCAATCCTCATGTGTCTCGAGAGATTCGTCAAACAGGCCTGTTTCATCAATGCAGTCTCTTCTGTGAACAATGTTCAGGGTAGGAATGTAATTTTCGACAAGTAGCCGCTCTCTGTCGAACTCCTCGCTAAATGTGAGTCTCTTTTGCGTCAGGACATAATGATCGCCGCACTTTTCCTGAAGCGCCTCATGGGAATCCGTGAATACGACGTTCACATTATTGCGCTCAAGGAATCCGACTGTTTCTTCAAGATGGCTGGAATAATAAATATCGTCATCGTCCAGATATGCTATGTATTTTCCTCTGGCCCGCTTTAATCCGGCATTTCGTGCAGCAGCAGGCCCTCTTTTCTCATCAATTTTTATATACTCGATAGCAGCAATATTTTTATACGGAGCTATTATATCGCTCACATCATTTCCCCCGTCATTGACAACAAGTATTTCATAATTTACCGTTGTCTGCAGGAGAATGCTTTTTAACGCATCACTCAGCATTCCCGGCCTGTCATATGTAGGGACGATCACTGATACAAGCGGTCTATCATCTGATTTAATATCTCTGTAATAATGAAACGAGCGGCCTCTGTCCTGCATCACAAGTGATGAAGGATGCACAGGAACCACACAATTACCTCCCGCCATAATTCTTTTTCCCCATGATTCAGGCCAGTGCAATGCGCGCGCATCTTCGGCTTCCCTATGAGAGAGAGCAACATTCCCTGACTCTATGCCTTCCGGCGAAGAGAGGTAAAGCCCCAGCACCTCGGGGATATGACAAAAATATTCGTGAACGGCAATCCTCAGCCAGAATTCATAGTCACCGGCTGAAGTCAATTCATCGTTGAAATATCCATACCGTCGGTGTATTTCACTCCGCCACAGAGGGTGTGGACCCATGTAACATGTCTGGAACAGTAACCGTCTGTTAAATTCCGGCCACCTGAAATGTCCCGTAATATTAGCTGATTCAAATGTCTGGTTCTCTTCCTCAGTAATGGCGGAGTCAGCATAAACCAAAGCAATATCAGGCCTCTTTTCCAGGACATCGACCATACGTTCAAATGCGTCTTTACGGTGCCGGTCGTCTGTATTTGCATTTGTAATATATTTTCCTCTGGAAGCCCTTATGCCTCTGTTCCAGGCAGCATAAACAGTTTCGCGGTCCTCTGTCCGGATATAAACCAGGTTATCATTGCTCTCCTGAATTTCTCTGACTATGTCTTTTTCATATTCCTGCGAACCACTGTCAATTACTATTATTTCCAGATGATCACGCAGCGTCTGCGCATCGAGGTC
>JBFKMY010000204.1:0-4763 GCA_041629615.1 Thermodesulfovibrionia bacterium
ACAGGGGCGTTGAATATGGGGTACAATTTCTGCCAAAGATCAGCATAAAATATATGATGAAAAGCCCGTTGACGTTCTCCACATAATTAAGAAAAGTGCAGAAACAGGCGAAATCGCGGAGAGGTAAAGTTCCCCCATGAACCCTGAGATGTTGTCAGAAAACAAAACAGCAGAGGGTATTTAAATGTCGGTACTGATTGTTAAGAACGTCAAGAATGAAGGCCCGGGAACGATTGAGGATTACCTGAAGGAAAAGGGAAGGGAATACTCCATTGTAGATTTTTCAGGCTGCGATGCATCCGAGGAGGATGTCCCCGATGTACGCAATTTCTCTCACCTTGTGCTCATGGGTGGTCCTATGGCTGTTTATGAATCGGAAGGACTGCCCTTCTTTCACTATGAAGTAGCCATGATCAGGGCTTTTATTATCAGCAAAAAGCCGGTGCTCGGAATCTGTCTCGGAGCACAGATGATAGCCCATGCCCTTAAAGCGGATGTTTATGCCGGAGGCACTGAGGAAGTTGGCTGGGGAAGGGTTGACATTACACCGGATGGGATGGACGATCCTGTCTTTTCAAACCTTGCAGTGAACAGCGATACATATGCTGAAGTATTTCAATGGCATGGGGACACCTTTGATCTTCCCGGGAAGGCCGTCCTGCTTGCATCTTCCGGGATGTATCAGAACCAGGCATTCAGATACAGGGAGAACGTGTATGCGCTGCAGTTCCACATAGAAGTCACCCCGGAAATGATTGACGAATGGTTTCGAAAGGAGGACAAATACGATGTACGAGAAATGCTCGCCCATGCAGGCAGGATTTTTCCTGAATATACAAAGCGGGCCTCTGCATTTTATGAAATTTTTTTTAAGTGACATACCCATTGCATATGCAATGATTATTTTAATAATCACCAGATACTTTTAACACAATAACAGGAGATACAAAATGACACCACAAGACGTAATCAAAATGTCCCAGGAAAACAAGGCGGTAATGGCCAACTTCAAGTTTCTTGATTTCCCCGGGATCTGGCAGCACTTTTCCGTACCCATTGATGAGCTGAAGGTGGAAATCTTTGAGGAAGGCCTCGGGTTCGATGGTTCATCCATCAGGGGGTGGCAGGCGATCAACACTTCGGACATGCTGATAATGCCCGACCCGACTACCGCGTTCATGGACCCCTTTATGGAGTATCCGACCATCAGTCTTGTCTGCAATATTGTTGATCCCATTACAAAGGAATTCTACAGCAGAGACCCCCGTTACATCGCACAGAAAGCAGAGGCATACCTGAAATCCACGGGAATAGGCGATACCGCCTTCTTTGGTCCGGAAGCTGAATTTTTTATATTTGACGGGATACGCTTTGACCAGAACGCCCACAGCGGATATTATTTCATAGATTCCGTGGAAGGCATCTGGAATTCGGGCCGCGAGGAAGGCCCCAATCTCGGGTACAAGCCACGGCACAAGGAAGGATATTTCCCTGTGCCCCCGACAGACAGCCTTGTCAATGTAAGGACCGAAATGGTCATGGAAATGCAGAAATGCGGCATTTATGTGGAGCGGGAACATCATGAAGTCGCCACTGCAGGACAGGCGGAAATCGATATGAGGTTCGATTCACTGGTGCGGATGGCTGACAAGAACATGCTGTTCAAATACATCATTAAAAACGTTGCCCGCAGACACGGAAAGACCGTTACCTTTATGCCCAAGCCCCTTTTTGGCGATAACGGGTCAGGAATGCACTGCCACCAGAGCATCTGGAAAGGAGGCAAACCGGTGTTTGCAGGGAACGGATACGCCGGTTTGAGCGAGACCGCCCTCTATTACGTCGGGGGGGTATTAAAGCACGCAAAGGCGCTTGCCGCAATTACAAACCCGACTACCAACTCGTACAAGAGACTCACTCCGGGATTTGAGGCGCCGGTCAACCTTGCCTATTCTGCAAGGAACCGCTCCGCATCCATACGGATCCCGACGTATTCAGCCAGCCCCAAGGCCAAGAGGGTTGAGGTGCGGTTCCCTGATCCGTCCTGCAATACCTATCTTGCATTTTCAGCAATGCTCATGGCAGGGCTCGACGGAATTGAAAACAAGATCGATGCGGGGGAGCCGCTGGATAAGGACCTGTACGATCTGCCGGCAGAGGAGCTCAAGAGTATCCCCCAGATGCCGGGCAGTCTTGATGAGGCCCTTGACGCGCTGGAGGCGGACCATGCATTCCTGCTGAAGGGGAATGTCTTTACCGAAGACGCAATTCAGAAATGGATCGACTATAAAAGGAAGAACGAAGTTGATGCCCTGAGAGTCAGACCGCATCCTCACGAGTTTTTCATGTACTTCGACATATAAAATCACACCGGCGGCACACAAAGGCCCGGGCTGATCAACACGGTCCGGGCCTTTACAATTATTCCCTCATAACAACCGCATCTTCATTGCGCCTTATCATTCAATGTTTTTGCACACCTGATCCGAAAAATCACTCTCATTGCCGGAGATATCATAGGCCTTTACCGCAAAACACCATGTGCCCGAAGACAGGTTATACATATAAATACTTGTAACGTTCCCCATGTTGATCGGCTCTTTGCGATAGTCGCGGGAGTCCCCATAATAAACTCTATATCCGGCAAGATCATCCAGCGGCGCCCCGTTATTATTCACTGACGGTGCCTTCCATTTCAGGGCAATGCTGTTAAGGGACTCTGCCGGAGGGCTGCCAAGGAAACTGAGCGTCTTCATATCAAAATATCCGGCTGACGCAGGCGCCGGGGACAATGATTTTTTTTCACATCCTGACAATGCCCACCCGCAGATTATGCTTACACATATAAATATAATTACTCCACTGTTTTTCCTTACCCGCTTATCCATAATTACTCCCAATTATGCAATTTATTTTTAAAGGTGAATACTCCCGTATTAAATGGCCCCTTCCCCTCTCTCCCCTGTTCTTATTCGTACCACTTCAATAAGTTCATGGACAAATATTTTTCCGTCCCCTATCTCGCCCGTCTTTGCCGACTCCGAGATTGCGTGTATGACCTGCTCCGCTTTATCATCAGCAACAACAACTTCTATCTTTATCTTTGGAAGAAATGTCACTTCATACTCGACCCCCCTGTAGACCTCCATATGCCCCTTCTGTCTGCCAAACCCCTTTACCTCTGTCACCGTCATCCCCTGTACCCCGATGTCTGTCAGGGCCTTTCGCACATCATCAAGTTTAAAATGCTTAATAATGGCGTATATCATCTTCATGACATTCTCCTCCTCTTTTGATTATTCCATCCAACGATGCAGATGCTGTTTATAGTATCAAAAACAGGGCAATTATTCAGCCTGAAGACAAGATAGCCTGTCAAAGTGTGCATAATCCGGGTGAGTTAAACAAATTCCGCAGGTTCACGCGAATCCTCGCTTCCGCTCCTTCTGTGTCCTTTTATTATTTGATATTCTCTTTATAATATGTCCATGGACAATAAAATGGCAGAAAAAATATCCACAGCCGCCAGGAGAACCGCTGATCCTGACAGGGCCCTGCCAAACCTCCTGAGATTTATTGAAGCCAATCCCGATGTCAAAGGCATCTCTTCCCACCTGTCGATTGCAGCCCGGCTGTTTGCCTCCAGTCAATTTCTGGCACATTACAGCATCTGCAATCCTGAAGAATTTCTCGTGGCAGTAAAGGAAAGAAAAAAAGATATCACCGGTAAACTGCTTCAGTCCCGGGCAAAAAAAGAGCTTTCTTTTCCTTCTCATTCCTCCCGTGGCAATGAGGAACTACAGGGAGGGCAGAGCGATATCAATCATGTGATGAAGGCCCTGCGGCTTTTCAAGAAAAGATTCCTCCTGAGGATTACGATAAGGGACATTGCGGGTGAATCTGATATTCGGTCCTCAATGGATGAGCTCACCTTACTGGCTGAGACAATTATATCAGAAGCCCTTGAAGCGGCTCTGGACATCAATGGCCGGAAATTTGGTAGACCGGAGGAAGGTTCAATCGCCCTCATCGCCCTCGGCAAGCTGGGGGGTGAAGAACTGAATTACAGTTCTGATGTGGATTTAATTGCTGTCTACAGTAATGATGAAGGCCAAACGTCCGGGATACGTAATCCTTCAGGGGTCCTGTGTAACAGGATAAGCACACACGAATTCTACTGTAAGACGATGGAACTTTTCAACAAAATAGTATCTTCTCACACCGAAGACGGAATTGCATACAGAGTCGACCTCAGGCTGAGACCTCAGGGCCAGAAAGGAGATATTGCACTGCCGCTGGATGCATACCGGACGTATTACGAATCGTGGGGCCGAACATGGGAAAGGATGATGCTCATCCGGGCGCGTCCCGTTGCAGGAGACATGAAACTCGGGAAAGCATTTATTGATGTCATAAGGCCTTTTCTCTGGCGCGAAGCGCTTGATTATTCTGAAATAGAAGAAATCAGGGGCCTGAAGAAAAAAATAGATTCCACCTTTTCACGGGATGACATCAAGCGGGGATACGGCGGCATCAGGGAAGCGGAATTTTTCATCCAGACCTTTCAACTCCTGTACGGAGGAGAAAACAGCTCATTGAGGTCTTATCGCATTCTTAATGCCATACAGGCCCTGAAATGGATGAAAAAAGTCCCTGAGGAAGACCTCACGACCCTGTGGGACAACTATCTTTATCTGCGGCGTGTGGAACACTATCTCCAGATGAGGGAAGATCTCCAGACACATACACTCCCTTCTTCGGAC
>JBFKMY010000205.1:0-4747 GCA_041629615.1 Thermodesulfovibrionia bacterium
AAAAACTCTAAACTCAAAGTACAGTCCGAAATACAGAAAGACCAGCTCCGTGTCAGGGCAAAAAAGATAGATGACCTCCAGTCAGCCATTAAGCTCATAAAAGAACAGGACTTTGATATTCATTTAGAGTTTGTGAATTATAGATAAAGACCAGGAACCGGAAACGTGGCAACGGGCCGGAGAAACTCCCCCCTCCCTCGTGCTCTGGCCATTTGCCCTGTTTTTTTTTGTATAATACCTCCTATGAGTTTATGGGATGACATAGGGCATGATTTCAAATCCGTTTTCGAGATGGATCCCGCAGCAAAAAGCTCGCTTGAGGTAATCCTCACCTATTCAGGCTTTCATTCTATTGTTTTCCACAGGATCAATCATATATTGTGGAAAGCACATGTGCCTTTTTTTCCCCGTTTTTTGTCCCAGGTCGCCAGGCTGATTACAGGGATAGAGATACATCCCGGAGCAAAAATCGGCAAGGGGTTTTTTATTGATCACGGAATGGGCGTTGTCATTGGAGAAACCACGGAGATTGGAGAGCACGTTCTCCTCTACCAGGGGGTTACACTCGGGGGTACGGGCAAGGAAAAGGGCAAGAGGCATCCGACGCTTGGCAATAATGTGGTAGTAGGGACAGGGGCGAAGGTGCTCGGAGCAATTACCATCGGGGATAATGTTAAAATAGGCGCTAACTCAGTGGTACTCCATTCTGTACCGCAGAACTCTATTGTGGTCGGAGTTCCGGGAAGGGTGATCAAGAAGAAGGTCGTGAAAATGTTTGATGACGGCCCGGTGGAAATGCTTGATCATGTACATATCCCTGACCCGCTGGAAGAGAAATTCGAAGAATTGAAAACCTCTATGCATGAGCTGGAAAGGAGAATGAGCAGCTTGGAAGGCAAGGGTGAAACAATAAAGGTCTATAACACCATGAGCAAAGAGAAGGAGGACTTTGTCCCTCTCATTCCGAATAAGGTAAATATGTATGTCTGCGGGATAACAGCCTATGACGTTTGCCACCTGGGCCACGCGCGGAGCGCTATTGTATTTGACATTATCAAGAGGTATCTGAGATACCGGGGATATGATGTTACCCATGTGAGGAATATTACCGATGTTGATGACAAGATCATTGCACGGGCGGTACAGGAGAATATCTCTCCGGTGGATGTGGCACGTAAATATACTGAAGAGTATTACAGGGACATGGAATTGCTGGGGGTAGGCAGGGCGGACATCGAGCCCAATGCAACGGACCACATTCATGAGATGATTGATGCCATTACGGTGCTGATAGACAAAGGATATGCCTATCCTGTTGATGGGGATGTCTATTTTGAAGTCAGGAAATTTCCGGCCTACGGAAAGCTTTCTGGGAAAAACATAGATGACCTCGTTGCCGGTGCCCGGGTCGATGTGGATGAAAGGAAAAAAAACCCTCTTGATTTTGCGTTATGGAAGGCCTCAAAGAAAGACGAGCCTTTTTGGGAGAGTCCATGGGGGAAGGGGAGGCCCGGCTGGCATATAGAGTGTACTGCCATGTCGTCCAGATATCTCGGAGAAAGCTTTGATATACACGGTGGCGGGGCTGATCTTATCTTTCCGCACCATGAAAATGAAATTGCCCAGAGCGAGGCGTATTCGGGCAAGCCCTTTGTAAAGTACTGGATGCATAACGGGTTTATCACCGTTGATAAAGAGAAGATGTCCAAATCACTGGGGAACTTTTTTACCATCAGGGAAATCCTCGATAAATACGAGCCCGAAGTGGTGAGATACTTTCTCCTTTCAGCCCATTACAGAAGCCCGATTGAATTTTCCGATGCACAGCTTAATGAAGCGGAGCTTTCGATAGACAGATATTACACTACGGTTATACGGATTACTGATTTTATAGAAGCCGCCGGCGCCGGAGAAAATATTGTGCCATCAGCTGAACTGGAGCAGCTGCTCGCTTCTTTTAAAGACAGGTTTCACGATGCCATGAATGATGATTTTAATACGGCATCGGTATTAGGATATATGTTTGAACTTGTCAGAGAGGTCAATAAATTTCTTGATGCAGGGCCTTCCGGGCAGAGGGCCCATGAGATAGTGGTGCAGACCAGGGACCTTCTCGCTGAAGCGGGTGGAGTACTGAACATATTCAATAAAACACCGAAAGAATGGTATAGTGCTTTAATAAAGGTAAAAAAAATAGACCTTTCCGAAAAGGACCTTCATGACAGGATCACGGAAAGACAGAAGGCAAGGGAAGCAAGGGACTGGGCAGCCGCGGACCGTATACGGGGCGAGCTGGTGCAAAAGGGAATTATCCTTGAGGACAAAAAAGACATTACGTCATGGAAGGTGAAGGTGGGATGATCCTGCCCGTGCGGTATATTCAACTGAGTCTCTGTTCAGAAGTCTGTACTGATGGCCTCTTCGTGATCCGATACCTCCCCTTCTATCCTCCTGCCTTGATGAAAACAATGTATCCCCCTCTCACGTAAAGAGAGCGATATGTCTTCCCCCTTTTCTGCCTGAAAATCGGGAGGTGTTTTTGCTATGAATCTCCTGTCATCAGAAATCACGTAGAGGAGTGTTTCCGGACCGAGACGTTCAGTCAATTCAACCGTTCCTCTCAGCGGACCGTCGCCCGGCGTCAAAGACTCGGGCCTTATTCCCAAAGTAATTTCTTTGCCGTCATACTGTTTCAGCCCTTTCCTGGCCCCGAGTTCGATGCGAAGTTTCCCGGACCCGAAAAAAACATTGTCCCGATGGACCCCGATAATTCCCTCCATAAGATTTATCGGGGGTATGCCGACAAACGTTGCTGCAAAGAGATTTGACGGTCGCTCATACACGTCTTCCGGTGTTCCGATCTGCTGAATTGCCCCCCTGTCGAAGAGCACTATCTTCTCTCCAAGGGTCATCGCCTCAACCTGATCGTGCGTTACATATATTGTCGTGGCTTTTAATTTCTCGTGCAGCTTTGCAAGTTCCACCCTCATGCTGCCGCGTAGTTTGGCGTCGAGATTTGACAGCGGCTCATCAAAGAGAAACAGTTTGGGGTCCCTGACAATTGAACGTCCAATTGCGACCCGCTGCCGCTGTCCACCAGAAAGCTCCTTCGGTTTTCTGTCGAGTAATTCCTTAATGTCCAAAAGCGCTGCAGCTTCTCTTACTTTGATGTCGATTTCCTTTTTCTGCCTTTTCTGTATTCTTAATGAGAATGCGAGATTTTCATATACGCTTAAATGCGGATACAGTGCGTAACTCTGGAACACCATGGCAACATCTCTTTCCCTCGGAGTTACATTGCTTACCTCTGTGCCCCCGATGTAGATTTCCCCTTCATCCTGCTTTTCAAGCCCGGCTATCAACCGGAGTACGGTCGTCTTTCCACACCCGGAAGGACCGAGAAGGATGCAGAATTCCCCTTCATTTACCGCAAAGGAAATATTGTCAATGACCCTTGTATTACCGAATGATTTTGAAAGACTATGTATTTTCAGTTTGGCCATGGCATGTTTTCCGGATTACTCACTATGACATTGCATTTAAAATCAAAGGGCACAGGCACTGTGCCCCTGCAATTCAGCTTCCGCACTTTTGTTTTTTTTACAGTATATAATGTAATACTTCTTACAGATCGTGCAACGGGATCAAACCATCAGATAAACCAGATGCGTTCAGTCGACGTCTGATCAAGTCGTTCTTGCGGACTCCCGTCCGGGAAGGTATGCATACTATAAGTTCATTCCTCCCTTTCTCGATAGGCTTTCCACCATCATCATGCATTTCTGTAACGGTAAAGGTCTGGTTCTCCAGGCCCGTTGAGAGGAATTCAATACTGTCGCCGATGCTCAGGGTGTTTCTCAAAGCCACGAGCGCGCTTCCGTTATTCACAGATTGAACAACGCCCACAAGTTCATGACTCATCCTATAGGATTTGTCATCGTCATGGCTATATCCATCGTCAGCCTGTTTGCCGAAGAACATTCCTGTTGTAAACCCCCTGTTGGATGACATTGACAGCTCCTGCATCCACTGCTCCTTCACTTTGTAAGGCCTTTCTTTGAGACAGTCGACGGCTTCTCTGTATGTTTTCACAATACCGGCAACATAATTGATCCCCTTCATTCTTCCTTCGATCTTGAAACTGTTAATTCCCGCATCGGCAAGCCTGTCAAGGTGTTCGACCATACACAGGTCGCGTGAACTCATTACATACGTGCCCCTGTCGTTTTCATACACAGGGTGATATTCTCCCGGCCGGCTTTCTTCCATTAACGTATAGTTCCATCTGCACGTATTTGTACATTCCCCCCGATTACCGGACCTGTTGTTGAGAAAACTGCTCATATAGCACCTTCCGGAATAGGATATACAGATTGAACCGTGGACAAAACATTCCAGCTCAATGGAGACCTGATCACGGATGCTTTTGATCTCATCAAGACTAAGCTCCCTGGACAGCACAATACGCTTTGCCCCCATTTTTTCCCAGAACCGGGCTGATCTGAAATTAGTGGTATTCGCCTGAGTACTTACATGGAGAGGAAATTCGGGTATGATGTCAGAGGCCATTTCAAAGACCCCCGGGTCGGATATGATAATGGCATCGGGCTTGATTTCTTTCAGGAACATAAAATGTTCTTTGATGAACGGGATATCTTTATTATGGGGAAAGATGTTCACTGTAATATAGAGCTTCCTTCCCTTGTCATGGGCAAAGTGGACCGCCCGCTCCAGTTCTTCCCGTGTG
>JBFKMY010000206.1:0-4743 GCA_041629615.1 Thermodesulfovibrionia bacterium
GCCCATATAAGTTATTACGATTACACTAATTTAACACTCAGGTATACGACTAATACATCAGGGACATGGGTAAGTGAAGCACCCGATTCCTCCGTTAATGATGTGGGGACCTATTCATCCATTGCCCTGGACTCGTCTGATAAAATTCATATCAGTTATTATGACTGGGACAACATGAAGCTTAAATACGCTGCCAATGCTTCAGGTATTTGGGTAAGTGAAACACCCGATTCCTCAGTTGACGACGTGGGGACCTATTCGTCCATTGCCCTGGACTCGTCTGATAAAATTCATATCAGTTATTATGACTGGGACAATATGAAGCTTAAATACGCTACCAATGCTTCAGGTTCCTGGGTCGTAAACGGCGCTATTGATCCCTCCACTCTCGATGCGGGCATGTATTCCTCCATAGCAGTTGACGGAACAGATAAAATTCATATAGCGTATGTTGAATATTTCGGCACAGGCACCGTCAAATACGCCACGAATGCATCCGGTTTATGGACGGTTGAATTCCCCGATCCCTCGAGCAACGATATGGGAGACAATGTTTCCATAGCCGTAGAATCTGGCGGGACCGCTCACATAAGTTACTATGACCTGGACGCAGCGACCCTCAGATATGCTACGAATGCTACAGGCACCTGGATCGTGGAAACTCCGGATGCATCCGGAGATGACGTGGGATCCTATTCTTCTATCGCCCTCGATGCTGACAGCAAAGTCCATATCAGTTATTATGACTGGGACAATCTTGACCTCAAGTATGTCACAAATGAATCCGGTGCATGGGTAGTAACCACAGTAGACAATGCAGAAGATGTGGGAATGTATTCTTCAATAGCTATAGACACTGCTGATAATACAGTTCATATAAGCTATTACGATTTTGCCAACAGTAATCTCAAATACGCTGTTAAGGAATAAATTTTCAGAATACATACTTTATCAGAATAAAGCCGCCGATGAGGAGGATCATAAAGGCAAAACACAACAGATTGAAATATCTGTCAATGAAATCCTTTATGGTCGGTCCATAGAAGTAGATAATCCCTGCAACAAGAAAAAATCTTCCTGCCCTGCCGGCGAGAGAGGCCAATACGAAAACAGGGAAATCAATTTTAAATGCCCCGGCGGCAATAGTAAACACCTTATAGGGTATGGGAGTAAACCCGGCAACTCCAACTGCCCAGGCATCATATTTCATATATAAAGCCTGTATATATTCATATTTATCCATTGCTCCGTAGAAATTCAGAATAGGCATGCCGATCGTATCTATGAGCTTAAGCCCTATGACATATCCAAGCATTCCCCCCAATATTGACCCAATTGTACATATCAAAGCGTATTTAAATGATTTTTCAGGAATTGATATGGCTAAGGCAATGAGCAGTACATCAGGGGGTACAGGGAAAAAAGAGGATTCAGTAAAGGCAAGTATAAACAGAGCAGGAATGGCATAAGGGGTCTCTGCCCAGTGCAATACCCAATCGTATAATTTTTTAATGAATTTCATTAGTTAACGTTCTTTTCCCAAAGCATATCACAGGCACTTCCGGGGCCTCCGCGCAAAGAGGAATATACAGTGTATATTAATTGCCCGTAAAAAAGGCGGGGTCAAATTCACCGCCTGTTTTGTTAAGCCTTTTGCCTAACGCCCAAGGGGGGGTTTAACCGCCGCCGCTGCAATCAAAAATTCGTTCTTTTATAATTCTTTCCTGCCAATAGTTCTCTCTATGCTACCATAGAAATGACAGATAATTATTATAATATTTATTTAATTTCAATATCTTAGGCCATTTTATTTCTATTTCTTCTTAAAAAATGGCACCTCTTCTCCCGTGTCAATGACCCATACGTCTTACATGAATAATTCAGATTTATTTACGAGAAGATTTCCTATTATAGCAACTTATAAAGTCCCTGTCCAGCAAAAAATACAGTGCATGAAAAAATGAAAATCAAGGTCTCACGATCGTCCTTTATACGCTTTTTTTTTCTTCACTGCCTCTCGTGCAAGCGAGTCGGCCTCACTGTTCATTTCCCGGGGAACATGACTAACCTTGTAATCGTCAAACTCATGTAGCGCATTTGTTGCCTGCAGCCAGAGGGAAAGGAGATTTTTATTCTTTACTTTATATTGCCCGGTTATCTGCCGGACCACGAGTTCAGAGTCGAGAAAGATCTTTATTTTTTTAACTCCCAGCGACCTTGCCTTTTTAAGTCCCTTTAATAACGCAGAATATTCGGCCACATTATTTGTAGCTACGCCAATGTATTCAGAAATCCTGTATGTATCTGTCAATCCCTTTGCGCGGGGTTTTTTAGAGGCAAGATCAATCACAATACCAATTCCGGAATCACCGGGGTTCCCGCTGGACGCCCCGTCACAATACATCACTGCGTATTCCGGCAGAGGTCTGCCGTGTGAACCGCTCATTTCACCCTCAAACAGATCCGTCTGCATGCTTTTCTTTTTATTGTGAATGCTACCCGCCATCAGGGAGTCGGTGCAGATTCCTGCGCCTGCCCGTCCTGCGAGGGGGGGACTTTGTAATAGAGAAATCTCGTACAATAAAAACAGTGATAAAGATCGACGTTCTTTTTTATATCGTTGTATAACTGAGGGGGAATATTTGTATTGCAGCCAAGACATATCTCGTTCCTTGCTTCTGCAACGGCCCTGTCTCCAAGCCTTTTCAGGAGATTCATATAATGCGCATAATGATCCTCGTCTATCCGTGACACAAATTCACTTCTCTTCGCTTTTTCCGCATCAAGTTCAGCCTGCAGTTTCTTCTGTTCCTCTGCCAATACCTTCTCCTGTTCTTTAAAACTGTCTTCTGCCCTTCTGACTTCCATCTCTTCTTCCTTTAAATCCTTCTCATAGGCCTCGATCTCTTCCATGATCACGAGGACTTCATCTTCTATCCCGGTCATCTTTTCTTCAAAACCCTGAATTTCCTTTAAATGCGCCTCGTATTCCTTGTTCGTCTTTATGTCGCTGCTTCTGGATTTAAGCTTGTTAATTTTGTCCTGCATTTCATCTAACTGCAGGTCTTTCTCTTTCTTCTTTTTGTTCAGAGCCTGGAGTTTTGTCGTGGCCTTTTGAAATATTTCATTTGCTTGCTGCAGGGGGGACTTAAACTGGTCCAGCGTCCGGGGAATCATATCAATTCTTTCCACTATGGACATAATAGAAGAATCCAGTGTCTGAAGTTCAATTAAGAATTTCAGTTGTTCATTCAATGTTACCTCCAGGCATACTATTTCGCAGCAGGAGTGGAGAATAAAATTCTGCTATCGTATATCTCTGCTCCGGCTCTCAATGACACAGTTTGGTGGGCCCACCAGGACTCGAACCTGGGACCAACCGGTTATGAGCCGGTAGCTCTAGCCAACTGAGCTATGGGCCCTGCTCGGCATATAGCAACATGACATTCTATGATAAAATAGCTTTAAAAGTAAACCCCGATGTCCACTCTCGTGTAGTAGTTCCAACATTGAATTCTTTATCCCTTACATGTCCTTATAAACAGCAATATGCTGGTAAAATTCACACTTTTTGCAATTCCCCAGTTTCTGGGCAATCGCTCCGCTTACCTTTTTTCCACAAAACGTTCCGGCAATCGCCCAGCATATTCGTCCGTAATTCGGATACGCAGGACATATCATCTGTGCTGCGCCCTCAGCCTTTTCCACGCCGCACTTTGTAAATTCCCAGCATTTAATCTTCTTCCCGTTTTCCTTGCTCTGGTAGGGGAATAACATTTTAAAGGACGTACCCTGACCCGGTTCGCTGTCCGCAAATATTAACCCGTTATGCTCATCAATGATTTTTTTACAAATGGAAAGGCCGAGTCCTGTGCCCGCGCCTATCTCTTTTGTGGTATAAAAGGGTTCAAATATCATATTCAATGCCTCAACATTCAGACCGGGTCCCGTATCATCAACTTCGACGACCACGTAACTGACTTCGTGAAATTCCTCCATAAAGGTCCGGACAGAAAGTCTCCCCCCTTCCGACATTACATCTATCGCATTGGATATAAGGTTATTTATTGCCTGTCTCACCTGATCTTTATCAATGAGAATCTCAGGAAGTGAAACATCCAGTTTTTCCTGTATCTTAATGGATTGTTCTTCACATATTTCGGTGAACGTGTGAAGAGACTCCCTGATGGCCTCATTGATTTCCTGATACTCCATTTCATACTTCGTTTCACGCGAAAACGAAAGGACATCTCTGAGTATGCGTTCCAGCCGGTCGACTTCAGAGACAACAATGTCGGCATACTCTTTCTCCCTTGTCCCTGACAATAATTTATTATTCAGACGTCGCGCAAAACCTCCTATGGATGTCAATGGATTTCTTATTTCATGCGCAACATCGGCGGTCAATCTTCCCAGTGCCGACAATTTTTCCACCTGGATGAGTTTTCCCTGTATCTCCCGCAGATCATCAATGGATTTTTCAAGGTCCCTGTTGAGGTTCTCGATCTTGTTCTTGTCACTCTTCAGCTTCTGTGAGAGCAGTCCCAGAGGCGCGGCAAGTAAAAAAAAGAACGCAATCCTGACCATGAAATCCGTCCAGTGAATGTCATGGAGGCTGTAACTGCTCAGAAAATATAAGACTGCAGCGAAGGCAGCTATAATCGTCCCTGAAACAAGTCCATAATAAAAGGAATACAGCGCAGATATAACATAATACCCGTTGAAAAAAGAGCTGTTGAATCC
>JBFKMY010000207.1:0-4743 GCA_041629615.1 Thermodesulfovibrionia bacterium
TAAATGTCATCGCACCTGATTCATTTGCGGTAGCGGAAAGAAATCTCAACAGCGCAAAGAGGGGACTGGAACAGGGCGATGAAATTTCAGCAATTATTGAAAATATCACTCGCGGACGGGCAGCACTCAAAGCAGGTGAGGAAACGGCCAAAGTTGTGCAGACTGCCATCCCCGAGACTATCGAAGCCCGTTCTCTGGCCCGTGCTGCTGGCGCTACGAAATTTGAAAATGACTATGCTGACGTAGAGCGGGACTTTCTGGACCTCACAAGGTCGATCGAGAAGGGAAACCTGTCCTGGGCAAAGCTGAACAAGGGGAAAGTGTCCGATAAATTCAGAGAGCTTGAATTGAGGGCAATCAAGGAGAAGACACTGGGTGAAGTAAATACATTACTCAAAAATGCCGAGAGGGCCGGGGCAAAGAAGATCGTGCCGGAATCCTATGCGCTCGGTCAGCAGAAGTTGGTCGAAGCTGACACGTTTATTTCCGAGCAGCGTTACAAAACAGAGGAAATGAATAAGAAAGCAGGTGAAGCGTTATTCCAGGCGCGGCGTATCAATGCCCTCATGGAATTAAGCGAAAAAGTGCAAAACATGAAACCGGAGGAGATCAGTCTCTTTATAGAGGGCATTCTTCTGCAGATAACAGAAAAACTTTCTGCTACGGACATGCGGACCGAGTCACTGGACCTTCAGGTTGATAATATCCTGGGCACGATCACTTCCCTGGAGAATGATCGTCAGTTCATGGTTGAAAAAAACAAGACACAGCAGGCGCAAATTGATGATATGATGGCAAAGCATGAGATGGAAATAGGCAATCTGACCAGACAGATAGGCGCACTTGAAGGAAAGACAAAAGAGGAGCAGGCGGCCAAGGAGCGTCTTGAAGCGGAAAAGAGGGCTGTTGAAGACCGGTTGTCTGCAGAGCGGCAGTTCAACCAGTTGTATACTGAGGTCCAGAATTATTTCATGCCGGGAGAGGCAGAGGTGTATAAACAGGGGTATCAACTGGTCATACGGTTAAAGAATATGAGATTCCCTGTAGGCCAGGCCGTCATCATGCCTGATAATTATCAATTGCTCAGTAAAGTACAGCGTGCAATCCGCACCTTTGGTGAACCCGATGTTATCATCGAAGGACATACAGACAGCACTGGCTCTGAAGCAGTGAATGAGCACCTGTCTCAGCAGCGCTCTGAAGCGGTCAGTGAGTATCTGCTTGCCAACCGTACATTAACTGCCGATAAAATCCTGGCCGTCGGGTACGGGTCCCAGAGGCCCCTTGCTTCAAATGAAACCGACGAAGGACGCGCTGTCAACCGGAGAATAGATGTAATAATCAAGCCGGGTATCGAGGGAGAAGAAGTAAAATAATCGTGCGGTAAAATCCTGCCCTCTCTTTTTTTAAGGGCACATGACACTGAGGCCGTAATTATCGGGGTTCAACGTCGATAATCACGGCCTCTCCGCTTTCAGTGAGTGCGCAATGAACGTTCCGTTTATGCCCCGCGGCCCGGTTGCCTCCTATGCAGTCCCCTTTTCTTTTATACTGATATTCAGAGGAGGCGCCTGCCCCTGCTTGTCCTCACCCATATATATGGTCTGATGGGGGAACGGGATTTCAATATTTAATTCATCGAATTTCTTTTTCATCCGTTTGTTGAACTCCCGGCCTATCCGCCACTGCTGAATAGGCTTTGTTTTATACCGGGCCTTGATTATGATGGCGGAATCAGCGAATTCATCGAGCCCCAGAATTTCAATGGGTTCAAGAATATCATCCTTATACAGGGGATCGCTGCGGAAATCTTCGTCTATCTGCCGTACAACCTCAATGACGTTGTCAACTTCTTCACGGTATGCTACGCCGATTTTGAATACATACCGGGAAAATTCCTTTGTCATGTTCGTGACGAGGTCAATTTTCCCATTGCGCACATAGTGCACATTCCCTGCAAGATCGCGCAGTACGGTCATCCTGAGGTTTACCTTTTCCACGAGCCCTCCCTGCCCTGCGATCTGGACCACATCTCCGACACGTATCTGGTCTTCCAGTAAGATAAAGAATCCGCTGATGACATCCTGAACCAGATTTTGCGCTCCAAAGCCAATGGCAAGGCCCACGACCCCTGCTGCAGCGAGGACAGGCCCTATCTCGATGCCCAGCTCTTTGAGGACCATCATTGTTGCCACAATGAGAATGAGTACCGTAAGGATATGTTTGATCACCGATCCCAGCGTCTCTGCCCTCTTTTGAAATTCGACATCATCCTTGCGTCCGCTCAACGATCCTACCATTCTGTTTGACAACATCCTTGCAATTTTCAGCGCTACACTTGCGATAATAAATGTAATAATGATCCGTATGCCGCTTGTTAATGCCCAGCTCCAGAATTTCTGGATATATTCAGCTATTTCCATGCTTCCCTCCTTAACAGTAATTATTTGTGCGCTCCGGGTTAATAATTATTAAATGAACAATGTATTTCCCTGCGATTATATTACAACAGGGATTCCCGGACCTGTGAAGTCTACTTTTTTGTGCGTGTTGCAATCCCGCGCATAAGGCGCCCTAAAATATCTGCTCCGGTTATTACCCTCTTCTGATTGCTCCAGACCAGCACTACATCATGGTCGATTACATCGTCTTCAGCGGTCTGCGGACGGACCTTAAGCTGCCAGATAACGTTTCCAAGCTTCATGTGCAGGTCTTTGACAATTATCGGACGGTGGCAGTACGCATAAGGCTGATGAGCTTTTGAATCAAACAGGGCAGTCCTCAAAAAACCATCCGCATCCAGGATGAGGTGGGGCTCATCAGTTTCATCGGTTATGATCACCCATTTTTTCTCCGATGCCTGTATCTTCTGCATAAAAGGGTTTGAAGGTGTCCTTTCAAAGGGAGGAAAGACGGGAAAGCCGCGTTCAAAGGGCAATTGAATAATGCTCTTGGGATCAACAGCCTCTCCTTCCTGACTGACGCTAAGGTCATCAAAGTCCAGAAAATTCAGGGCCCCCAGTCCTTCAATGCGGTCGATATCAACATCACTTGCCTCAATATGCATTTTAATAACTTCTCGCATGTCTTTTTCACGGAAGTACTGTACGCCCTCACGTCCAAGCCACGCATCAAGCATTCTTGCAGAGGGTTTTGCAACCGGATAAAGAATCACCTGATAAAGCTTGAATATCGGCAGAAGCAGGGAAGCCATCTTCAGGGCATGCCGGGAAAAATATGCCTGAGGGACAATTTCGCCAAACAGGGTGATGACAAAGGTTGAAAAAAAGAATGCCCCTACCCCGCTCATGACAGAATCGGAGAGGAGGGCGAGCAGAACATTCACCCCTACATTTCCCCACAGGACGGTGGTAAGGGTAAAGTTTGAGTCTCTGCGGAGTTCCAGGACCTTCCGCGCGCTTTTCCTCCCTGTCTCTGCTTCAACTTCCAGCCTGAGCCGCGTGATACTGAACAGCGCGAGGTTCAGTCCCGAAAACATTGCGGACTGGGAGATGCAAAAGGCCATTCCCGCCCAAATAAGTGGTTCCATATTTAACGTACTTTATGTGAACTGATGTGTGGGAATTATTGTAGCAGATTTTTCATGAAAAGAAATACTCTTTAAACCATAATAATAAAAACTGATGGACAGAGAGAAGTTTTGCCGCTGAACATATACCCGGGCAAAGAAATGCAAATAGCATCGAGGTCCGACCTCATGCCGGGAGGTGCGTGAGCGCGAATGCTCAGAGGACCCTCGATCTGCAGTTTATTTCTGCTTTCCTGTTTTCGATCCTTCGCGCTTTGATTTTTCCAGAAAGGAAATTATTGTTTTCACGTTCTCAAGATTTTTTCCATAATCTACGAGTGTTGACCATGAGGTCGGTCTGCTTGATACCTTCACAGCAGTGTTTTCATTGCTTATACCGGTAATGTTAAGGGAGATTGTGTCTCCCCATGTCTTCCAGTTAATAGAGGATCTTGCTATGATTTTACCCTGAGACCGCTCTTCCTCATGAACCCTGCATCTTCTGATCAGGTTCAGAGATTCAATGCAAAGGTCAAAGGTCCTGTCATAGGGAAGCTGCAGTTCTGTATTCCGGACATGACAGGTCCCCATTGACTCTTCGGAACTATCACCTGCAATTTTTTCCACGGCCCGGCTGTGAAGATAACCGAATATGATAAACATAAGAAAACCGAAGATTAAACCGGAAATAAGCCCGACGGGAAGACCGACATTGATACCGTTAAGAGATGAATACAATACTGCCGTGAATATGCCAAAGGGAATTCCGCCGGCAAAAAATATTTTGAGGTTTCTATGCATACACATAGTATAATTTATTTTATAGATGTAAAAGCCCGTGTCTTGTTTCCCGCAAAAGGACAAGCTTTGGGATCAGCCTTGACTATTTACTTTTACAACGTGCTCTAATAACGTGCTTTATGGCGAGGAAATTTTCTCTTTTTCTTGATTGTCGACAGGATTTCCTCAAAAGCTGTCGATAAAACATACAACATCAGGGATTAACGTATTTCGATTGTGGATGCGAAAGTGAAGCTCCCCGCATACCAGTCGGGGCTTCAGCATAATATTTTATTAATGATAATTCAGTGTGTATTCCTCTCTTTGGCAAAGAAAGGTTGTGGGAGTTTTTTAAAGAAATTATTCGTAACATCCCCCTTAATCACCCTTTCCAAAGGGGAGACTTGTGGTTTAACCTTTTTGCCAGATAATAA
>JBFKMY010000208.1:0-4732 GCA_041629615.1 Thermodesulfovibrionia bacterium
ATACAAGCGAAAAGGCTGAAATTATCAGGATAACTGAGGAGGTCACCCGTACTATGGAGCGTATTATCCGGAAATATCCGGACCAGTATTTATGGATGCATAACCGGTGGAAGGCCTACAGGGGGAAGAAGGAATTGATGTCGTGAGCAGCTAAACAGGTAAGGAGTAAGGAGTGAGGAGTAAGGAGTAAGGGGGGAATACACATTGAATTATCATTAATAAAAATATTTTTTTTAAGCCCTGCCTTGAAGGTGAGAGCTTCTCTGTTAATCATGTTTGAATAAAGGCTTACAATAATGATATTTTAACGGGTGTCAAAGAAAGTAATGATAAGCGCCGGAGAGACGTCGGGAGAATTGTACGGTGCACTGTTAAGCAGGGAATTAAGGAACCTCTGGCCGGATGTTGAGATCTTTGGAATCGGTGGTCCCCGCATGGAGGCTGAAGGGGTTTCTTTAATTGCTCCTCTTGCCCATGTTATAGGAATTCTCGAGGCAATTAAATATATACCGGAAGGCAAAAGGACTTTAAATAAAGCAGCACATGCCCTGCATAATCAACGGCCCGACCTCCTTGTGTTAATCGACTATCCGGACTTCAATATAGCCCTTGCAAAAAAGGCTAAAGCCGCAGGCATCCCTGTTCTCTACTACGTAAGTCCCCAGGTATGGGCATGGCGGGGCAAAAGGGTATATAAGATAGCCTCCCTTGTAAACAAAATGGCTGTCCTGCTTCCCTTTGAAGTTGACTGTTATAAAAAGACCGGCCTTCCCTGCGAATTTGTCGGCCATCCGATTATAGAGACAATTGAACTCAATCAGACAAAGGAACAGTTAAAGAAGGGGCTGGGGCTTGATACCCAAAAAGGGGTCGTGTCGCTGCTTCCCGGGAGCAGGCCCAATGAAATAAACAGACATCAACGTATGGTGGGAGAACTCGCGCATAAAATTCATGATGCCTTTCCTGAAATGCAGATAGTTATTCCTCTTGTTTCCGGCTCGCATCTGACGGAAAATCTTCCCGGGTATGTGAATGTCCTGTATGATCGCACGAGGGAGGCCGTAGCCTGCTCTGAAGCAGCAGCTGTGGCATCAGGGACTGCCACCCTTGAAGCAGCACTTTTAGGAACGCCCATGGTGGTTTTTTACCGGGTCTCTCCCCTCACGTTTTTTATCGGGGGATTATTGACGCACGTTACGTACATATCCCTTGTCAATATCCTCCTGGAAAAAGAGGTGGTACGTGAGCTCCTGCAGGCTGATGCGAATCCGGACATGATATATGCAGAAATCTCCAGGATACTGACCGACCTTCCCTACCGGGACTGTATGATGCGAAATCTTGCGAAAATAAAAAGCATGATGGACAACAGGCATCCCTCGGCGCGGGTAGCCGCGATTGTCGGAGAAATGACCGGCTGGAGCAGCCCATGAGTCAGTGTAATAACCATGCAGTCATTATATAATCTCATATCCATTGCCGGTCTTGTTTTGTATCTCCCCCGTCTCCTGTTAAAAAAGGGACCTGAGGACAGAGGCACATTCATTAAAGAACGCCTCGGCATGGCTGATTATCAGAAAACGGACATCTGGGTCCACGCAGTCTCTGTCGGAGAAACGCTCGCCTGCATCCCCTTTTTAAAAACACTGAAAAAAGATTTTCCCGGAAAAAAAATCCTCCTGAGCACCACCACCTACACAGGCCAGAAAATAGCGCGGGAAAAGTTTCCCGAAGCGGACAGGATAATGTACATGCCGCTGGATTCGGTCCTCTGCATAAAAAAGGCAGTACGCGTCCTGAGTCCGGAAATCTTTATTACCGTAGAAACCGAACTCTGGCCCGCGCTGTTTCACGGGCTTAAAAAAGCGGGATCACGTGTTATTATTTTAAACGGAAGGATTTCAAAAGAGTCTTATCAGGGCTATAACAGGATCAAATTTTTAATGAAAAACATGCTGTCGCAGGTCGATTTTTTTTACATGCAGGGGAAGGACGATGCTGAACGGATCATCAGCCTCGGCGCGGACAGACATAAGGTCGGCTTTATGGGGAATTTCAAGTTTGACATTGATTTCAGGGAAAGCGCTCCCCCGGAGTGGCTGGCGGGCATAAAGAATAAATTTCTGCTTGCCGCAAGTACGCACAGGGGGGAGGAAGAGATAATCCTCGATGCATTCAATAATATAAGAGATAAACTGAAGGGGACAACACTTGTCATTGCACCGCGGCATCCTGAACGATTCAATGAAGTGGCGGAAATGATAGAGAAGAGGAAGTTTTCATTTCTCAGGAGGTCCGCAATGAACGGGGATCCGGCCATTGACATACAGCGGTCATCGCCGGACATCATCCTCATTGATACAATTGGTGAGCTCTCAAAAGTTTTTTCCCGGGCATCAGTCGCATTTATCGGGGGGAGCCTTGTGCCAACGGGAGGGCACAACATTATGGAGCCTGCGTACTGGTCCACACCGATTATCTTTGGTCCCCATATGGATAATTTCCCGATTGCTGAGGAATTTATTGACAGGGCAGCGGCCCTTGAGGTGAGAGATGCAGATGATATTGCTGATAAAGTAATGGCATTACTTATAGACACGGGCAAAGCTGCAGACATGGGACGGGCCGCCAGATCTATTGTTGATAAAAATACCGGGGCAGTAAAAAAAGCAATCGAACTCATCAGGAGTTACATTGGGACTTCTTAGCGCACTATACGGCATGGGGCTTTCATGCAAAAAGTATTATTGCAGAAACCCCCGCAGGCTTCCGGCAAAGGTCATAAGTATCGGCAATCTCACGCTGGGCGGAACAGGCAAGACCCCTGCGGTCATTGCTGTAGCACAGGAGGCAAAAGAAAGAGGTCATGCCCCCTGTATTCTTACAAGGGGGTACTGGGGAAAGACAAAGGGGACCGGCTTTGTAAGCAGAGGAGAAGGTCCGCTCATGGGGACCGTGGAAGCAGGGGACGAGGCATCCATAATGGCGGAGACCTTAAGAAACATCCCGGTAGTAAAAGGGAAAGACAGATATAAGGCCGGTCTTTATGCAATAAATAATCTCTTTGCCGCGCGCTCCGGGGAAGGACCGCCCTTCACCCCTGCAAAGACCGGACCCCTCTTTATCCTCGATGACGGGTACCAGCACTGGAAGCTTCAGAGAGATGCAGATGTGCTTCTCATTGACGGGACCAATCCCTTCGGGAATGGAAAACTGTTTCCCGAAGGCATTATGAGAGAGCCCTTCAGTGCAATCAGGCGGGCCCATATCATTGTTATTACCAAGGCCGATAATGTCATACAGGAGAGAATATCGGCAATAACAGATAAGGTAAGGGAGTACAATCGGGAAGCGCCTCTCTACACAGCATTTCATAAACCGTCGGGATTGATACAGAGTTCGGGAGCCATTGAAGGAATTGAAAGACTCGTCGACAGGAGCATCTATGCCTTTTCCGGGATAGCAAATCCGTCATATTTCCAGGAGACGTTGTCTGCAACCGGCGCCCGCGTCGCAGGAATGAGAAATTTCAGGGACCATCACAGGTACAGCCAGAAAGACATGGACAAAATAAAATCCGATGCCGCAGGATCGGACATCATCACCACTGAAAAAGACCTTGTAAAGCTCAGGGAGCTGAACACTCCGGAAAACCTGTTTGCGCTTAAAATAGATTTTACCGTTGATGATGATTTTTATACGACGCTCTTCAAAATCATTTCTCCGCAGGGCCGTGTCTACCGCTTAGATAATAAAATAGATAATATATTTATATTATAGTCGTGACCTTGAATGAATTACTGCCCGCATCAGAAAAAAACTGATTTACAATCCCCATAGAAAGCGTTATATTATCCCATCCAATTCTAGCGGCTCAGTTCAACAGGTTTTATCCGCAATGCCTCCGTCACTGCAGATATAACGCTATATATTATAAGAGAATAAAAAGAATACAATGATAGGAAGCTTTATTCAAATGACATCACTCATTCTTACTTTAGAATCTTCGATATTTTTGTTGAAATCAAATTTGGGCATCACGCCATCAACTATCTCTCAGATAAGTACAACCTATATTGATTACAGCAAACCAGTTGCGAAAGGTTTTGCTTCACAATCAGCTGATACCCGTGTTGGAGTTATTCTGATACTTTCATCATTTGGTATTTGTATAGTTGTATTGAGTGTTGCTCAATGGTACTCAAAAAATCTTACAGAGAGAATTTTCAAGGAAAGGGTCGAAATTATTGAAAAAGAAGCTGCGGAAATAGAAGAAAGCAAAAAGGAGATAAAAAAAGAATAAAGAGCCTGTAACAGGCCTCTGCAGTGAATGCGAGAGAGCAGAGACCTTTAAATAAAATTGTTTCATACGGCCGTATAACATTTATTGTTAATGGAGTAACAATGAGGAGAAACGATGCCATACGTAAATATCAAAATAACCAACGAAGGTGTAACTCCCGAAAAGAAAGCGGAACTGATAAAGGGAGCTACCGAGCTGCTTCAGACTGTTCTTGGCAAAAATCCACAAACTACTGTTGTTGTAATAGAGGAAGTTGACACTGACAATTGGGGAATTGGTGGAGAATCAGTTACAGTCAGAAGAAAACGCGGGAAATAAGCATAATGCTTTTGATGGATCAGAAGTTCAATAAAAAAGCATGACCGGAGACTGCCATGAATGCGTGCCAGCAGTAACGTTTTAGGTTTTTATGTATTCAGTTCTCAATCA
>JBFKMY010000209.1:0-4720 GCA_041629615.1 Thermodesulfovibrionia bacterium
ACGATTGTCGGCGGTCTTGCGATCCTGGCTACGGAATTTGTCTGGGCACGAAGACTGATGAAGCGTTTCAAAAAAGAAGCAGTGAATGCAAAGAATTATATTTTCAATAATTCCAAAAACAAAACCTGATAATCTTCATGGCCTGTGCCGGCGTTTATTTCAGGGGCAACAGGCAATCATTTCTGATGCAACGTGTACTTACGCACTGATCTCCATATCCCCTATTAACACGCTCGGAGATCCTGTATTTCCGTAAAAGGTAAGGTCATTCCCGAGCGCCTCAACTTTTTTAAACATATCGAGTATGTTCCCTGACATGACCGCTTCCTTGACCGGATAGAGGGATTCACCGTTTTCAATCCAGCGTCCTGATATCCCGACGGAAAAATCACCTGAAATAGGATTGGCCATATGTACCCCCATCGCGCCAAGGATATGAATCCCCCTTGGCAGCGACGTTACAAGACCGTTGCCGGAACTGCTGTCCGGCGCCTTGATGTATATATTGGTAACTCCCACCCCGGGGAGACTCTTGAATCCCGCCCGTGTCGCATTTCCCGTGGAAGAGACCCCGTCTTTTTTAGCGGTATACGTATTATAAATGTATCCCTGAAGACTTCCTCCGGAAATTAACGGCTTGTTCATTGTCGGGACGCCTTCGTCATCAACGGGTTTTGTCCCTGACCTCCACGCCATAGTCCCGTCATCAATGATATCGACCATTCTGCTGATAATAGTCTGTCCTACTTTTCCTATGAGAAAAGAACGCTGTTTCTGTACTGCCTCTGATGATAAGGAGGCGCTCAGAATGTCAAGAAAATCAACGGCAACCTGAGGACTGAGAATTACGGGCACCCTCACTGAAGAGATCTTCCTTGAACCAAGAAGCTCTATCGCACGCGCTGCAGCCTGATTTCCTATTGTCGGTAAATGCACATCACTCCGCCTTCTGCTGCTGGAGAAATCCCATCCCATCTGACTGTCTCCTTTGTCTTCTGCAAGGGTCGTCACATGGGCCGAATAATAACTGCTCCTGTAGCTGATGTTTACTCCCTTAGAGTTTATGATTGTGGTATTCCCTGATCCTGCGCTCACCTCGGCCTTTCTCACCTTCTTTATCCTTTTATCTGAACCGAGGGCACTTTCTTCAAGCAGGAGCGCATCCCTGATAATGTCATCTTCCCTTAATTGTGTAATCTTCTCATCAAAGATTTTTACCCCGCCTGAAGGCACAGGGCCGGGGACGCCGCTGAATTCGTCTTCATTTGTCCATTCCGCACCTGCCAACGCTTTATCAATGATCTCTTCGATCCCGTCAGGATTTGTAGCAAAGGCGAATCCAATCCTGTGCTTCTTTATGACCTTTAATGCAAGACCATAGTCCCGGGATGCCTCCATGGCCTCAACTTTTCCGTTTTTGGCCTCAATCGACAGGCCTTCGCCGCTTTTCACAAATACCTCTGCTTCATCACATCCTTTACGTAAGGCCTTTTTTATGATATTTTTACCCATTTCTTCACTCATTGTGCGCTCTTTGCCCCTTCACTGTTCTGTATGGCATGACTCAAGTATTACGACAAAATGCCGATACATTATTATAATGATGAATAATTTTTATAGAGGACATCCCTGTCCCTCACGTACCTTTCGGCTCTCGTCAATCAAACTGTGTAACCGATTACATAGTTCTATGGAATATATTACCTAATGCGTACTTTATTTTGTACAAGACTGCTTAATAATAACAATTTTTATTTGTGGCATCATATTTGCGAAGAAACTGATTCAGAAAGGCTTTGAAATGAATATGACAGGAAATAAAAAAGGCTACTCACTTGTTGAACTGGTCGTCGTTATGGCCATTGCGGGAATTCTCGCGGTCATAGCCGTGCCTCAATATGCAAATTTCACCGCCAAAAGCAATGTGAGAAAAGCGGCGAATGATTTATTGCAGAACGCAAGACTGGCAAGGACACTTGCCATAAGGGACAATCAATTCTATGTGATTGCCTTTGATATTGCAGGAAACAGTTACAGCGTGGGATTTGATTCACCTCCGTACGACGGCGTTCCCGATGGCTATGAGAACGGTCCGGTGAGGGTCTTTAATCTGCGAAGAGAATACGGAAATGACATACAATTCGGTACCTTTACCGCTACCGGGCCGGCCGAGCCGGACATCTGCGGGAATTGTATTGCAATTGGGGGTGCAACCGTTGCTTTTGGGCCGGGGGCCGGTACGGTTGAACAGTTCAACCCTGATGGTTCGGTAAGCCTGAGAGGCTCTGTCTTTATCAATCATGTCCAGCTTGGATTCACTTATATGGTGAGAGTCAGCTATCTTTCAGGAAAATTTGACCTCTGGAAGTGGGATGGAGAAGCAGATAATGCTGCTCCCGCGCAACCTGTTAGCTGTGTGAATTCACCAATACAATACTGTGGATGGACGGAGATAAGATAACATGAAAACAAAAAAAGACATAACACAGTTCACAGACGTATCAGGAAGGGTGAATAAAGGGCACCGGTACGATCATAATGGATTTACCCTGGTTGAAGTAATGATTTCCATGGTGGTATTGCTTGTCGGAATGCTCGGTGTCATGGGGATGCAATATTATGCAATTGGCGGGAATGCCTCGAGCAGGGAGCTCGCGATGGCTACAAATCTCTCTGTTGAAGTCATTGAACAGCTCAAATCAACGCCCTATACCGCGCTGGCCGCAGGCACGGACTCCCCTCCCGTAGGGATCACTAATTCAGGCATGATTGCTTTTACGAGGGCATGGTGGGTTGTTCCCGACTGTGTTGCCATTAATTTCAATGCCGACGATAACAGCTGCGCCGGCCTTGCAACAGCATGTGCTTCAGATCCTGACACCACTATGGTCGTACCTGTCTCTGCAATCCGTGCCAGGACATGCTGGGATGATAAAGACGGAATGCCCCATTCCGTAACACTTGATTCAATAAGGTGGAATGAAAATGAAACTCTCTAAAAACATCGGCGGATATACGCTCACAGAAGTCATGGTCGCGCTCGTTGTCGGTACCATCCTGATTTCATCGGCCATGGCAACATACATAGCGCAAAACCGCTCCTATACTACGCAGGAAAGTGTATCAGAGGCAAATACGCAGTCAAAAACAGCGTATGACATGCTGAGTAATGATATAAAAAATGCCGGTTTTGGTATACCCGACGGAATGAACATAGACCCGATAAACGGGTTAACCACGGTTGTAAGCTTAATCGACAGCACCAGCGCTCCTGATACAATCACCCTTGTCGGTGCATTCCGGAGAATCGGCACACTGTGGCCTCTTGGAGGAAGTCCGGGCATGGCCTGTCCTGCTCAAATTCCGATGGGCGCAACCCAGATCAGTATAATCCTTGACAATCCAGCTGCCGATCCCAACAGGACCGACAGACCCAACACTACCAATAGACGTTACCTGAGCTTCGACGGAGTTGATTATGCAGAGGTAGTGAGTTGTACGTCGGCTGGAGCAGACTGCGCCTCCGGCGGAACAGTAACGCTCGACCGGCCGCTCAGGATTCAGTATCCGCTGGAGGACACCGATGGCGGCGGATCATGTGATACGGGCAGGCCCGTTTACCTCGTTGAGGACGTCACCTACTGCGTAGACGCCAATGGAACGCTCCGGAGGATACGCAACGGCAATGCAGCAACCTGCACAGGGAATGCCAGTATCACCGACGATGATGACGAGGCCATCGCAGAAAATATCGAAGACCTTCAGTTTGCCTATGCCCTTGATGCTGACAATAACGGAATGCTTGACGGCGGAGGCTATATAAACAACGGAGCAATACCAAACCCTGAGGCGATAAGGGCCGTTCGTGTCAATGTGCTCGCCACCTCTGACAGGGAAGACGATAATTACACCGGACAGGGTAACCCTCCGGCAAACATAGAAAACCGGGCCCATGTCCAGCCCGATGATGGATTAAGGCGGAGATGGTGGCAAAAAATAGTAACCATACGAAATCTGCGGGGGCAATGATTATGAATATAAAAGATAATAAAGGGTATGTTTTAGTTACCTCATTACTGATGCTGCTGGTGCTTACGGTCATCGGGCTGGCAGCTATCAGTAGCAGCACGATCGATAACCTTCTCTCCGGAAACATCCGTCTGAGAGACAGCAACCAGGCCAAGGCTGACGGGTGTACTGAAATGAGTGTAATGGTCATTGAACGGGCGGTGAGAAATGAGGACCTGAGAGGTTTCACCAATATGGTCACAGATTCAAATTTGACCCTTGAATTACGCTCAGAATCATTTAAAGTTCAAGATGACGCAGCAGATGTAACATGCGGCGGAGATACGACCGCAGTTGTGGACATCGATATGATGTTCGCCCGCTGGATTGGCGGTACTTCCATAGAGTTTGCCTCCGGATATGAGGGTCTGGGCAAGAGCGGTGGTGCAGGATTCAGTACCTATTACAGGGTAAACGCATCAGGCAGTGAAGCGCTCATGAATTCAATGACAAACGTAGGAGCAATTTACCGGTTCGTACCATGATAAAGAGGGAAACTGATTATGAATATTTTTAAAAGCAAAGCGCTATTTAACGGTCACGGCTCTAAGAAAAAACTAAAGCCTATGGGTGTTCCATACAGGAGGTGTACCATGAGAAGCAAATATATATATATTATTTTTATCTGGCTGGCTCTATTTTCCACCTATGG
>JBFKMY010000210.1:0-4719 GCA_041629615.1 Thermodesulfovibrionia bacterium
AAAGAAAGGTCCTTCGTATCTTTAAGGATTGAGAATTTCTCCCAGAGTCCCTGCAATAAAAGCACGTCCCCTGGTTGCAAAGTAATGTCCGACAGTCCGCCGTAATATACTTTTTCCCGCCTCCTTATCGCAAGCGCATTGACCTGGTACTTTTCCGTAAAATGCACTTTCCGCAGAGTCGTTTCTGCCAGTTCTGAACGGGGAGTGATAATCGCTTCTACCTGGCCCGCATTACTGTCCGAAAGCTCATCTTCAAATACTTCAAGTTTGTTTTTAAGCCTAAACCCGAAGTCACTGGCAAACTTTTCTACTTTCTCTCTTACTCCTACAACTGCAATGCAGTCATTTGGATACAGGGGCAGGTCCCTGTCTGGTGCAAAGATTTTTTGTCCTTTTTTCCCTTTCCCAACGGCCACTACAGATACAAGGTAATTAGGCCTGAGAGCCATCTGTTCCAAGGTCTGGTCCGACTTGTAATCAGAAGGAATCTCGAGTTCGCTGAGGCCGCTGGCAGAGTAATATAATTTGCTGAAGTCTATGTCACCGCCCGCCTTTGCCTCTTCCCCTTTTTTAGGCAGGACATATTTGCCAAAAACCACAAAATAGGCCAGCGCTGCAATAACAAGCGCTATCCCTACCGGTGTGACGGCAAAGAGCCCGAAAGGCTCCAGGTTGCTGGGGGCCATGAGATCATTTAACAGGATCAAAGGGCTCGATCCCACCAGGGTGAGACAGCCTCCTATAATTCCGAGAAATCCCATGGGCATGAGTATTCGGGAGGGCGCTACATTCATTTTCTTGCAGACCCTCTGTGTTGCCGGAAGGAAGAGGGCAACGGCACCTATGTTCTGCATGAAGGAAGAAATGAATGCAACCGTCGACGACACGAGCGTTATTAAGCGGGATATGCTGTTGCCGGCAAGCTTTGTTATGGGCTTGGCAACCTTGTTCATGATCCCGGTTCGGTCAAGTCCCGCGCCTATTATAATGACTGCTATAATGGATATAACGGCGTTACTGCTGAATCCTACGAATGCTTCCTGTCCGCTGATCAGTCCGAGCAGAGGAAGGGAAATCATGACGATTATCGCAACCACATCAACCCTGACCCACTCAACGATGAAGAGAAAGACTGCGGCTGCAATCACGGCCATTACGATCATCATGTCAACTGTGAGCATGAATGTGTATCCTCCTCAAATGTCTGTTTGAATTGTTTATTATGATTTATGAAGATGCTGCAATGCAGTAAATCGGGATCGCAGCATTTGTATCCTCGGAAACATCTTCCGGTTCTGTTAATATAAACAGGGTTTCCGTGCACTCGCTGCAGACTTCCCTGATGATTTTGTCGCGGTTGCCGAATTTGACCGTGTGCGTGAAAGATATTTTCATCTCTGCTGCCTTTTTACTGAACTCTTCAGCTTCCTTTTCCGTTTTAAACTTCAGCTCATCTTTCACCGTGTCGTGCAGGACTGAAAATATGCGCATACCAACGGGAATGACATTCAATGCCGCGATTTCGTATCCCATCCTCCTGGCCATGTTTATGGAATGATTCACCAGTTTTTCTGAAAAGCCTTGCTCGCTGCCGACAACAAGCAGTTTCTCTTTAGAGACGGGCTCGCCCTTCATGAGTGCCTTTGCGTGCTCATGTTCACCTGCTTCAGCAAATGTTATGGCCTCCATGGTCTTTTCGGTCAAACTTTCCTTTTTGACTTTTGATACTGTTTCTTCCGGGATTGTCTCGTTTAACAGGTCACGGGCGGCTGTGTCCTCTCCTGCTTCTGCAAAGGCGACTGCAGCCATGGCATTTTCCAATTTCTTTAGTAGTCTTTTCATTCTGTCCACCTCCTTTTGTTTTTACTTATTGCGAATTATGGTTTTTGCTCAGTTTGCTGATAAAGGCCTCAGGGTCTTTCTGCGCTTCTTGGCGACGGTTTTCTTTTGACGGTCTTCTTCCTGCATGCTCTTTTTTGCTGTTTCAAATTCCCCGGCTTCTGCAAATGTCACTGCAACCATGACTTTTTCAAATCTGTTTGCTATTTTTTGAAAGAAGTTCATATGACGCCTCCTTTTTTTATCCGTTCCTACGCTCCGGCCTGCGCAGGCTGTGAAATAGTGACGATAGGTTTCGATATTTTTCTGATTAACTTGTTCATATCGATTTCCTTTTTGCTCTTTGAGAGACTTGGGCTCACAAGAACCATGTTTATATTCGGCGTTTTTTTCAAAAGCTCTTTTAATAAAGACAGTGCGTCGCCGATCCGGACATGACAGTCGATATCAGATGAAATGTCGTACCTGACCGACAATTCTCTGAGTTTATTCTCGGCAGCGGCCCTTAATTCAATCTCCTTCTCGCACAGTATGTCCTTTGCCGTTTTGAATTCACCTGCCTCGGCAAAGACTGCGGCAGTCAAAATGTCTTCACAGGCAGCAATCACGTGTCTGTTGTAAACAATGAGCATCGTCATTTCCATCTTAAGCGTCTTTGCAAGTTCAGCTACATAGGAGAACCCATCATCAAAATCCTCACCTCCCTTTGTTACAAACAGAAGTTTTTCTCTCATGTTCGTGTCCTCCTTTTTGTGAGCTTTGAGGTTTATATATCAAAAACCATGCCAGCTCTTAAATATCTGTAAATAAAGAAATTAATATAAGAGGGCTGCAAAATAAGCGTTTCAAATGCGAACAGTAGTGAACAGGCGTGAATTGGTAATGATTAAAAAAAGGTGATAAGTATTAAAAGAGGGCGTTACTGACTGTTGAGCAAGCGCCAGAGGCTTGTCCGGGATATGCCGAGCATTTTCGCGGCCCTTGATTTATTGCCTTCAGCATACTCAAGCACTTTCTCTGCATAGTCCTTACTTATTTCATCAAGTTTTTTAATCCTGTTGGGATCAACGGACTCAACCTGAAACAGCTTGATGGTCTGCGGGAGACTTGCCGGAGTGATCTGCGATGTTTTTTCCAGGATGACGGCCCGTTCAATAATATTTTCCAGCTCCCTTACGTTACCGGGGAATCCGTATGACATAAGCATTTCCAAAGCTTCCCTGCTGATATCGTCAATCTTCTTGTTCATCTTCTTGGCCTGCTTTCCCAGAAAATGCCTGCTCAGAGGGACAATGTCTTCCTTTCTCTCCCTGAGAGGAGGGATGTAAATGTCCATTACGTTTAACCGGTAATACAGGTCCTCCCGGAACCTTCCGTCCGATACGAGAACATTTATGTTCTGGTTTGTTGCAGCTATAAATCTGACATCCACTCTGGTGGATTTGACCCCTCCGACCCTCATGAATTCCCGGTCCTCCAGGACTTTCAACAACTTGGCCTGAAGGCTCGGTGACATCTCCGCTATTTCATCCATAAACAGCGTGCCATTATGGGCAATCTCAATGAGCCCCCGCTTGTCGGCAACGGCTCCGGTAAAGGCCCCCTTTACGTGGCCGAACAGTTCGCTTGCCAGCAGCTCTTCCGTAAAGGTAGCGCAGTTCAACGGGATAAAGGGACTCTCTTTCCTCAGGCCCGAATAATGGATGAGACTTGCCACCAGACCTTTGCCGACCCCGCTTTCTCCGGTAAGCAGTACGTTGCAGTCGGAATCCATAATGGTGCTCACAATTTCAATCACTTTTTTCATCATCCGGCTTTTTGCTACTATGGGCGTTCCTTCCCCTAGTCCCAGAGATATTTTCAGCGCCATGTTTTCTTTTTCCAGTCTCTTCCTGTCCTTTATCTTATTTATCTTTAAAAGGACCTCATCAAGATTGAAAGGTTTGGTAATGTAATCAACGGCCCCCTTTCTCATCGCATCGACCGCGGACTGTATGCTCCCGAAACCCGTTATTATGATTACTTCTGTTGCAGGATGATCATCTTTTACCTTGTTAAGAAGTGCTATGCCGTCCATCCCGGGCATTTTTATATCAGCGATAAGAAGGTCAAATGCGTCCTGCTCGATCTCTTTAATTGCGTCTGAGCCGTTGCTGACACTCGTTACATTATACCCTTCATCCTCCAGCGCGTAGATGAGGTGTTTTACGGTAATTTCTTCGTCTTCAGCTATCAGGATATTAATGGACATTACTCTCCCGGCAAATAAATTATAAATGCTGTGCCTTTATCAGGCTTGCTCTTCACTACAACCTTTCCATTGTGCCTCTCTATTATACTGTATACTATTGCCAGTCCCAGGCCGGTCCCGTTCTCCTTATTGGTGAAAAAGGGATCAAAGATCTTCGGAATGTCCTCTGAAGGCATCCCTTTGCCTGTGTCGGCAAATTCAATCTGCACATGTGTTCCGACCTTCTTTATTGTAACCTTTATGGTTCCATTGCCCTCCATTGCATCTACCGCATTGCTGCAGAGGTTGACAAATACCTGATGCATAAGCCCCTCGTCAGCATGGACTTTAATGACTTCATCACATATGACAGCGCATTTGACGTTGGCCATCGCCCCGTCAGCCTTCATATGATGGAGCAGATTATCTATGGTTTTGCCTATATCGATCCATTTAAGTTCGGGGATTCGTTGTCTTGAATATTCGAGAAGGTCGCCCACAATCCTTTTCATCCTCATTGTCTGCGTGAAAACATCCGTGAGGGATTCATCAATGATTCCGGGACATGATTCAAAGTCGATTTTTCTGGACAACGTCTGGGCGGCCAGATAAATATTATTCAGGGGATTATTCAGCTCATGAGCAACCCC
>JBFKMY010000211.1:0-4666 GCA_041629615.1 Thermodesulfovibrionia bacterium
CATCAGGCATATTACGATCCTCCTATGGTTGAGTTTAGGCGTATAACACGCCTGCATCAGTGATGCTGACCTGTAAAGATGTTAACTTGCCTAAAAAATAATTTGAATACTAAAACACATTAAAATTCAAACAGATACCGCTGGTCTGCATTCACTGCATGCCGTGGATACTAATTAAGGCCTCCTCATCATACCGGAATACGGTATGATGATATATCCCAAAAATCCATATAAAGGAGGCCGTAAAATGAAATTCTATTCAAAGCAACACAAGTATTATTGTGGAGTTGATCTCCATGCCCGCAATTTGTATGTGTGTATTATTAATCAGGAAGGAGAGATAGTCAAGCATAAAAACATTGATGCAACACCTGAGGCATTTCTTGAAATTATCAGGAAATACCGAAAGGACATTGTCGTAGCAGTTGAGTGCATGTTCACCTGGTACTGGGTCGCTGATTTGTGTAGAAAGGAAAAGATACCTTTTGTACTGGGACATGCATTGTATATGAAAGCCATTCATGGAGGCAAAGCGAAGAATGACAGGATAGATGCCCATAAGATAGCAGTTCTTTTAAGAGGCGGAATGATTCCTATGGCATATGTCTATCCGTCAGAGATGAGGGCAACGAGAGATTTACTCAGAAGAAGAAATCATCTTATGAGAAAGAGGGCGGACCTTCTTGCCCATATTCAGAACACGAATCATCAATATAATTTACCCCGCTTCAAGAAAAGTATCTGCTACCGGGGCAACAGGGAAGGAATAGCAGAGCAGTTCAGTGATGAATGTGTACAGAAGAGCATAGAGGTAAACATAGCACTTATTGACAAATACAGCTATCTACTCAGAAAGGTGGAGCACTATATATGCAAGAAGGCAAAAGTACAAGACATGGATTCATTTGTACGCCTTCAGTCAGTTCCGGGCATTGGCCAGACCCTTGCATTGATAATTCTCTATGAGATACATGACATAAAAAGATTTCCAAGGGTGCAGGATTTTGTATCGTATAGCAGACTCGTAAAATGTGCAAAGGAATCGGCAGGGAAGCACTATGGGCATTCCGGTGCAAAAATAGGCAATGCTCATCTGAAGTGGGCTTTTTCAGAGGCAGCCGTATTGATGCTCAGGGAAAGCTCTGAGGTTAAAAAATACAAAGCAAAACTCCAGAGGAAACACGGCAAGGCAAAGGCATTAACTATATTGGCCCATAAAATTGGCAGAGCTGTCTATTACATGCTGAAAAGAAAAGAGGTGTTCAATATAGAAATATTTCTCAATAAACAGCTGATACAGACCGGGCGAGCCTGAGGTCTAACTGGAGCGCCATAGGGCAGAGCCTAACTGATGAATGCTTCTGTGAACTACTCGTCTACGGCATGGACCGCATTACGGAGCATCATGGATCATACCTGCCTGTCGGCAGACAGGTGCCCTGCATCCTTTTCGCTTTGATTGGACGCCCGGTCTACTGAATTACATACAGCGGTACATACATGTTCTGCCCCTTCCCCGAGCCTGATACTAACTGGGAATAGCAGAAGCTATTATCCATGCGTTTTGACTAGGACGGCACAAGGGTACGGATTAATTTCTAGGTCGTCCCATAACATCGGGACTGTCGTCAGATGCACTATAGGTGCTGACTGGCTAATGAGCCTCTATAAGTGTTTGGTGCAGACATGTTTCTGTTACCAGTATATTTGAAACTAAGTCAGAACCTGACTGCCGTCAGGCAGGTATTTTCTGTATCGCTCTGTTGACGAATTTTCTTCGAAAATCCGTTGCGGGTTATTTTTGCCCTTGACAACCGGAGGCCTTATAAGTGTTATAACTTAATAATGATACCTTAGCTGAGCTAAAAGCACCTGGTGATTCTGAATCTTATAGACTATCCGATGTTCGTTTGTGATCCGACGTGACCAATATCCTGATAAGCTGTGTTTTAGTGGTTCAGGCTTACCAATCCCCTGATATTTATTTTTTTGAATGTCTTTGATTAATTCGTTTATTCGTTTTGATGTCTTCTTGTCTGTGCGCTGCCAGTAAAGATAGTCTTCCCATGCGTGTTCTGAAAAAATTAGCTTCATACAGCTAATTTCCGTTCTTTGCCTTTGCCTTTTTCAAGCTCTTCAATTGACTCAAGAAGCCTTTTCGTATTTTTGGGGCTATGAAGCAAATATGCCGTTTCATTTAATGCCTCATAATCTTCCAATGACATCATTACAACAGCATCGTGCTGTTTTCGTGTAATAATCACAGGATCATGGTCGTCGCAGACTTCTTTCATTGTTTTGGCTAAATTCCCCCGTACAGCTGTGTAAGTGAGTGCTTTCATTTTAAATCCTCCTTAATATTGTACATGTACTTATTATTGTACATATTGCGAGGAATGTCAATGTTTTATTTTTATTTATAACGCCATGATGTCTGACGAGTACCCGTAAAACGTAGCAAGCTAAAAAGCTGATTTGAATACTCAAATCTAATCAAATGCAAATAGACACCGCTGGTACTCGCTCAAGACCATCAAATTGTTAGCTTTTCATTTCCTGAGACATAATGAGTGCGCTGTAGGGAGCCATATTAATTTTTGTCTTTGCCGATAAACCGTCCATTCCCGCTAATTCTGCTTGAATTGTGCTGTTTCCGAAGTCTCCAAAATCATCTCCATAACGCTTGCTATCGCTGTTGAATATGATAGTCCACTCTCCGGCCTCAGGCATACCAATTGAATAATTCTCATATGTCCGGGACGAAAAATTTGCCACGATAACGACGTTGCTATGAGAATCTTCTGAATTCCAGCGATGATAACTGATCACTTTTTCGTTGTTATTGACGTGAAACACATTCACATCTTGTCCGGTCAGCCCAGTTGTCTGACCGCCACGGTTCAAACGAAGAGAGATTAAATCCTTATAAAGCTGCAGTATGCCTGGAAAGCGTTTTATTTTATTCCAGTCAATGGGGTCTTGATCATGAAACCAGTCGTCTTCAAGAAACTCCTGACCCTGAAAGATCATCGGAATACCCGGCGCCGTGAAGACCAGAACGGCGCCAAGCGCCGATTTTTTTCTGGCAGCCCAGGACGAGGCCTTGCCGGGATCGACTTCTTCGGGCACACGCGCTTTACCGTTGGACACTTCATCATGCGATTCCGTATAGATTACCCGCTCAAAGGCATCAAGATAATAGCGGTGCTGAACGGCCTTGCGGATAGCGTCCATGTCCCGAAACAAGTCATCGGCTCCTATCAGCGCCTCTCGAACAGAGTGAACAAAAGGAGCCGCCCATTGAGTGCTGAACCCCGCTCCTCCATCATTCTGAGCCCTTGTCATATATGCGTTATTCTGAAGGTCCTCAGCAACAGTGATCGCATCTGGTTTATACTTTCTGAGTTCCTCATTTACCCACTGCATGAGACCCCATCCATCGGGTAGATCGCTTGCAGGATCATTATCACGTCCATTAACGTTGCGGATAAATGCGGTCATATCCCAGCGGAGGCCGTCTACACCAAACTCCTGAAACCACATGAGGCTGTTCTCACGAATATACTCCCTGACTTCACTGCGCCCGTAATCCGGACGTGTCTCCCCCCAAGGTGTTTTTGCCCGCCAGTCATTGTAGAAATAAATTCCGCCTTTCTCGTTCTCACTCCATCCGTCAAACTGCCAAAGGTCGAGGTCGCTCGGGCCGAAGTGGTTGTACACCACATCCACGATTACAGCAATACCAAGCCTGTGGGCCTCATCAACGAAATCCCTGAAATTGCACAGGGCCCCGTAATTGCTTTCAACTGCAAAAATATGGGAAGGGTTGTACCCCCAGGAATATTCTCCGGCAAATTCGGCCAGCGGCATGACTTCTATGGCATTAATTCCAAGATCCCTGAGATATGTGAGTCGTTCAACTGCTCCTTCCAGATTACCGGGCCCCGATTTCGTCCCTCGTTTTCCGAAGGTGCCGATATGAAGTTCATAGATGACCATTTCGTTTAGCGGAGGAGCTTTAAACTCACTTCTTCTGCCTTCTGGATGACAATCTGTAATAATTGTATTACCAACTGAACTGGTGACCCGCCGGGCATAAGGATCGATTCGGAGATGCTCTTTTCCAGCATTAATGATCCGGTATCTGTATTCATCGCCGGGCTTTACACCGGGCACATCGATTGACCACCATCCATCAGGGTTCCTGTCCATAGGATGCTCAGTCTTGTTCCAATTGTTAAACGTTCCAATGACAAAGACTTTTTCGGCATTTGGCGCCCAAACGGCGAATTTACAGCCGTCACTGTACAGTTCAGCCCCTTTTATGTTGGAATGTATCATATTTTCCTTCCCGAGCTAACGTGCGAATTGATCGATGCGAGACATGAAGCATGTTTCTAGCACACAAACCAATTTGCACTCCCTAAACTGTGACCCTCCGAAAAAGGGGCCTGCTGTCTCGCATTCGATCCAATGACTTGATACTAATAAAGACCCCCTCATCATACTGGAATACAGTATGATGGAATAACCCAATAACATTCTTTTTAGTCTTACCAACCGCTTGGGACTAATCTTGGTGACCAATTTTGGGCTCATTATCAACATTTCCATATTTAAATGTAAATATTTGATGTGTGCAAATTGTGTGTAAAGATCCAGTGAG
>JBFKMY010000212.1:0-4657 GCA_041629615.1 Thermodesulfovibrionia bacterium
ACTTAAGCCGGAGGACGACTATTTTTAATTGATCGGCGCTATCTACAGATCCAAACCGCTGCAGTCTTTCGAGCGGCACCCCGTCTTCTTCATGAAGACCCAGGTCTCCATAATAGTCCAGCACACCGATAACCGGAATGCCTGTTTTATCCTCGATCATCCTTAATCCCGGCCTCAGTATGCTAACATCACCGCGGAATTTGTTAATTATAAATGCCTTTATATAGTCCGCATCAGATTTTTCAAATCCCCCCTTGCCCCCCTTTTCTAAAGGGGGGAATGTGCTTCATTCCCTAATCTCCATATTTATACGGCCCATGTGTCACAACGGGTATTTCTTCAAAGTTCTCCACAGGAGGAGGAGACGGCACCGTCCATTCAAGGGTTGTTCCCTTCCATGGATTGCTGCCTGCAATCTCCCCCTTTCTTATAGACCTTATCAGATTAGCAAAGAGCAGTATCAGCCCCAGGGCCAGTATCCATGATCCTATGGTGGACAGGAGGTTAAGGTTGTGAAATTCCGGAAGGTAATCATAATACCTTCGCGGCATGCCCTGCCAGCCTACAATAAACATGGGAAAATAGAGTACATTAAAGCCAGTGAAAAGAAAGCCCCAGGCCAGTTTTGCCCTTGATTCGCTGTACGTCCTGCCGAATAGCTTGGGGAACCAGTAGTGGAGTCCTGCAATAAATGCAAAGGCAGTTCCGCCGAACATGACATAATGAAAGTGGGCCACGATAAAATAGGTGTCGTGGATATGGATGTTTGTTGCCATTGTGCCGTTTATGAGGCCGGTAAAACCGCCTATGCAGAAAAGGAATATAAATGAGAGGACATAGAGCAGGGGGGTGTCGACCCTGATGGAGCCTTTATAGAGCGATGCCACCCAGTTCAGGACCTTGATGCCGCTTGGTATGGCAACAAGGAAAGTGAGCAGGGAAAAAACAGCTTTTGACGTATCACTTATCCCGCTGGTAAACATGTGATGGCCCCATACAAAAAACCCTACAGCAGCTATGCCGATACTCGAAAACGCGATGGCTTTGTAGCCGAAGACAGTCCTCCGTGCAAAGACCGGGATTATTTCCGTCACAACACCCATGGCCGGTACGATCATGATATATACAGCAGGATGGGAATAGATCCAGAAAAGGTGCTGGTATAAAACAGGATCACCCCCCTTTGACGGATCGAACAGTCCGACGCCGAAAAATCTCTCGATAATAATGAGCAGCAGCGTAATGCCCAGGATCGGCGTTGCTAGGACCTGCACCCATGCCGTTGCATAAAGAGACCACACAAAAATAGGCATGCGGAACCACGTCATTCCCGGAGCCCTGAGACGATGAATGGTGGTAACGAAATTCAAGCCGGTGAGGATAGATGAAAACCCGAGGATAAATGCTGCGAATACGGCAAGGGAAACATTTGTCCCCGTCTCAATGCTGTAGGGTGCATAAAACGTCCATCCTGTATCCGGCGGGCCGGTGCCGGTAAAAAGCGAAAGAATCGCCAGGGCCCCTCCTGTTATATAAAACCACCAGGATAAAAGGTTAATGCGGGGGAATGCCACATCCCTTGCACCAATCTGTAAGGGGAGCAGAAAGTTGCCGAGAGAGACAGGGATCCCCGGAATGATGAACAGGAAAATCATGATCACGCCGTGAAGAGTGAAAAAGGAATTGTAGGTCTGGGCCGATACGATAGTCCTGCCGGGTGCAATAAGTTCTAGCCTCATAAGGAGTCCGAACACGATGCCTGCAGAAAAAAATATCGCCAGTGATGCGAGATAGAGGATTCCTATTCTTTTGTGGTCCGTAGTAAATATCCACGAAAGGATGCCTGTTTTCCCTTCCTCATGCTCCCAGAACCCTGTTCCCCCATTATTTTTTCTGCTATCTGCTGTCATTGTCTGCCCTCTTTTTCCGAAACGCCCTGTTTGAGAAGTTCAGGTAAGCTATAAAAGCTCCTGCAAACAGTATCGTCGCTGTGCCGGCAACTTTGAGAATGTTAAAAACATATTTCCTCCCCTCAGGGTCATAGCTGAAACAATAGAGCAGCAGCCTCCCGACGCTCCTGCCGGGCCGCCCCTCGGAAGCCTCGTACACTGCCATGGAAAGATCACGCGGGAGAAAGGTGGTACCGTAGAGATAGCGCGTTATTTTTCCCCCGGGTGAAAGAATGATTAATGATGACGGATGAAGGAACCCCTCTTTCTCCCTCTTAAACCTGAATCCTGCGGCCCCGGTCAGCCGCATGATATTCTCCCTGTCGCCTGTAAGGAATTTCCAGGATTCATGCGGGAATTCTTTTTTTAACAGCGTGAGATAATTATTTTTCGTGTTCATTGCCAGGGCCGGTGTATCAGTTTCATCAAAGCTGACTGTTACAACAGAAAAATCCTTGCCCGCCTCAAGGTCCAGTGCATCAAGGGCCTCGGAGATCCCGGAAAGCAGCGCAGGGCAGATGTGGCGGCAATTGTAATAAATCAATGAGAGGATTACGGGTCTCGTAAAGAGGTCCTTTGCGTCCACCTGACCGCCCTTTTCATCGGTAAATGTCAGATCAGGCGGGATCTGCTGCCCGAGTTTTTCATCTATTCCCGTCTGCAGGGGGACCGCCTCCTGTCCGCTGTATGCAGGGTGCAATAGCAGGACCGCAATAATGATTAACACAGCATAAAGATTATTCATTAAAAGTCGACGATTGAATCAGATACTATTTTCGGACAACGCCGCGGATATTGCAAGGTTAAAATGTTTTCACTCTCTATCCCGCTATTTCCCGTGCGTCCTTCTCGGAAATGACAACTAAACACAGTCTGTCCATAACGACATTGTTGTCATTGTCCGGTCACGCCTGTTTGCACTGCTTACTGACTTATCGTAACATAGACATGACCGCCGGCCCGGTATATGAGAAGAAGAACGCTTTCTTTTTCATCCAGTTTTGAAACGATCTTCTCATAGTCCTTCACGCTTCTTAAGATCCTGCGGTTAATTTCCTCAATAATGTCACCGGGCCTGAGCGCTGTCAGGGCAGCACTGTCATCTTCGATATCCTCAATGATCACGCCTGCAATCTCCTTTGGAACATCGGCCTGCTGTCTTATATCCGGAGTGAGGTCCCGCACATGGACGCCCCTGAGCACATTGCGGTATTCACTTTTTCTTACGGGCGCCGCAGCCACTGTCTCAGCCAGCTCGCCGAGGGTGACTGAAAGATTTTTATCCTTGCCGTCACGCACTACCTTTATCTTTACCCTGGTTCCGGGCAATGTCTGGGCCACCATGTTTCTCAGTGATAATGAATCATCAACGGGTTTTCCGTTATATTCCGTGATAAGATCACCCCTCTGAAACCCGGCCTTTTCCGCAGGGCTGTCCTTTACGATATCCGTTACCAGAGAGCCGTTCTCTTCTTTTATGGCGAAATACTTTGCCAGCTCAGGGGTCATATCCTGGATGGAAACTCCGAGCCACCCACGGATGACTTTCCCGCTCTTGATAATGCTGTCCATAATGGACTTGACCATATTTGAGGGAATGGCAAATCCTATCCCCATATACCCGCCGCTGGTTGAGAAGATTGCCGTGTTAATTCCGACAAGTTCCCCCTTTATATTGACGAGCGCGCCTCCTGAATTACCGGGATTTATGGCTGCGTCGGTCTGGATAAAGTTCTCATAATCAGCTATTCCCACGCGGGACCTCCCCACGGCACTTACAATTCCCATGGTAATTGTCTGGTTGAGCCCAAAGGGATTGCCGACAGCCATAACGACCTCGCCTATTTTTAACGTGCTGGAATCCCCGATTCTGATCGCCGGAAGTCCCTTTGCCTTTATCTTTATCACGGCCAGGTCTGAATGGGAATCCGTGCCGATGACCTTCCCTGTGAATTCCCTCCTGTCATCAAGCAATACCTTAATTTCATCGGTATTCTGCACGACGTGGTTATTCGTGAGTATATAGCCGTCTTCCATGACGATAACACCTGATCCGAGTGCAGAGGACTTGAATTTCCTCTCAGGAATCTGTCCCCCGAAGTGGTCGCCGAAGAACCTCCTGAAAAAGGGGTCATTGAAGAATTCATCCAACGGTGTTCCTCCTGTCGTGACTGTTGAGGTGGTGGATATATTTACGACTGAAGGCTTTACCGATTCAGCGACTGAGGACAATGACCTGTTGAGTGTGTCAAGAAATACAGTCTCGTCCCCCATGATCTCCGGTCCCGGCACGGTTTTTTGAGGTTCCGCATCAGATGACTGGAGAACAGGTGTCCGGGCAGTTTCCTCCCCTGATTTTTGCCGGCAGCTGGCTATTAAGAAGACTGCAAAAAGCAGAATGATACTCATTATTAGTGATAACCGGTTTCTCATGAATTTTTCCCTCCTGTTCTGGTTATAGACAATTATATTAGATTCCCGCAAATAGTCAAGTTATTCGGAAATGAAACATCCGCTGTAGTCAATGCAGTAAAGCTCCCCGCCTGGAAGGCGGGGCTTCAAAGTAATATTATATCTAAATTATAATTCATCTGTATTCCCCTCTTTGGCAAAGAGGCCTGCCTACCGCAGGCAGGGGTGAGGGGAGACGTGAAAGGCGAACTTTTCTTTCCCGTTTACAAAACGGGATATTCAATTTTTTTTCATAA
>JBFKMY010000213.1:0-4656 GCA_041629615.1 Thermodesulfovibrionia bacterium
AAATCCAAGATTCCCCAATGTTTTTTCAATGAAGGTTTGTTCAATATTCAATCCAATGACAGAACTGATCCTGTCAACGGCAACAGCTATTTTTCTTGGCACAAAGGGACCGGGATATGTATCGGTCAGGGCGGATATCTGACCTCCTGCAATGGACGCAATCATCCGGGCAGCCCTGTCCAGGGCATAGACTGCAGCCTCTGCATCAACCCCTCTCTCAAACCGGTAAGACGCCTCGGTTGAGAGATTGAGCGATCTGGATGTTTTTCGCACAGAGGAGGGATGAAAGCACGCGCTTTCAAGTAAAACGTTGCTCGTTGATTCTGAAACTTCCGTATGCAGTCCACCCATAACACCTGCAACAGCAACAGGACTTTCTGCGTCCCATATGAGAAGCATGTCTTTTGACAGTGTTCTTTTCTCATTGTCAAGGGTGGTAAAACTTTTCACATCACCGGCCTCTTTGACAACGATTTTTTTCCCGGAAAGCGTATCGAGATCAAAGGCGTGCATAGGCTGTCCTGTCTCCAGGAGCAGATAATTGGTAACATCAACAATATTTGAGGTTGGCCTGACGCCGCAGGACTCGAGACGCCGTGATAACCACTCAGGAGAAGGGCCGGGTTTTACGGACGCTATGATCCTTGCCGCATATCGTGGACAGAGTCCGGGATTTTTTATTTCAACAGGAGGGCCGTCACCGCCCTCTCTGTCAATCGACACCGGGACCTCTTTGAATGGGATGTCGAGGACTGCCGAAATTTCACGGGCTATTCCCCGTATGCTTAACCAGTCCGGTCTGTTAGGGGTCACGCTAATGTCAAATATGGTATCGCCGTCAGTTTCTTCAACCGCCTCAACTTCAAGCCCTGCCATCGTCAGGGTATGGGACAGTTCCCCGGGCGTTAACGTGAAATCAACATATTCTTTTAACCAGTTATAGGATGCTTTCATAGTTGAAATAAAGCTGTCAGCTGTCAGCGTTCAGCTTTATTAAGACTGTTTCTCCTGTAAGCTGAAAGCTGACGGCTGACTGCTGATCGCCTGGTTTAAAATTGTTCCAGAAATCTTTTATCATTCTCCGGGAATAATCTGATATCATTAATCCCGTATTTCAGCATGGCGACCCTTTCGATCCCCAGTCCGAAAGCAAAACCTGTATACCGGTCAGGATCATATCCTGCCTTCTCATACACCCGCGGGTTGATCATTCCTGCCCCGAGGATCTCTATCCAGCCTGTTCCGCTGCACACGTTGCAGCCTGTGCCTTTACAAATGACACAGGATATGTCAATCTCTGCACTCGGTTCAGTAAAGGGGAAAAAACTCGGTCTGAATCTCAGAGACGTATCACGTCCAAACACCCTGTGAATTAAGAGCTCCAGTAAACCCTTCAGGTCACTCATACGAATATGTTTGTCCACCATAAATCCTTCCAGCTGATGGAACATCGGAATATGGCTGACATCAGCATCACATCGATATACCTTGCCCGGAGCTATGACCCGCAGCGGCGGTGTGTTTTTTTCCATAATCCGGACCTGGACTGATGATGTATGGGTCCTCAGAACGACATCTTCACTCACGAAAAAGGTGTCCTGCATGTCTCTCGCCGGATGGTCTTTGGGAAAGTTCAGTGCCTCAAAATTGTAATAATCGAGCTCCACTTCAGGGCCTTCTTCAACAGTAAACCCTAATGATATGAAGATGCTGATAATTTCATTCAACACCTGCGTCACAGGATGCAAATGCCCGGAGGGAATAAAATAACCCGGCACGGTAATATCTATCTGCTGCGTCTCAAGTGATCTGCTACGCTCGGAAGACCTGTATATTTCTTCCTGCCTGTTGAGAAGCGTCTCAATATATTTTTTTATTTCATTGAGAGAGGACCCGTAGAGAGGTCTTTGTTCTCTGGGAATGGAGCCTAGCGACTTTATTTTACTGGTGAGTAATCCTTTTTTCCCTAAATATTTTACCTTTAAATTGATAATGTCCTTGAGGGATGAGGCCTGCTCAGTCTCTGTCCGTGCAGACTTCTTTATGGACTCCAGGTCATTGAGCATTCCCTTTTTTGACCATTTCTACAAGGTTATTAAAAGCCTTTGGATCATTGTATGCAATATCAGCAAGGGCCTTGCGGTCGAGCTGAATGTTCATGTTCTTCAATCTGTTTATGAACTGGCTGTACGTCATGCCGAGTGCCCTTACCGCTGCATTGATCCTGATTATCCAGAGTGACCTGAACTCTCTCTTTTTTCTTCTCCTGTCACGGTACGCATGTGTCAGTGCCCTGTCCACTGCCTGGACCGCGACCCTGTAGAGACGGCTTCTGGCGCTATAATAGCCCTTTGCCATCTTAAGGACTTTATTCCTTCTCCGTCTTGTCTTGAATCCACCCCTTGCTCTCGGCATATATAAATACCTCCTGAATTTATCTGGTCAAATAACCTTTAATTATACTGCAAAATCTCGTTCGCATCCTCATTTTTAATTGGGGAGCATTTTTCTGACAGCGTCTATATTTGCCTCGGACACCATACCGCTTTTTCTCAGCAGTTTTGTCCTCTTCGATGACTTGTGCGTCAGAATATGACTCATGTATGCCTTACTCCGTTTGAACCTTCCTGTGCCGGTCTTCCTGAACCTTTTTGCGGCCCCTCTATGTGTTTTTAACTTTGGCATCCCTGTCTCCTTATAAGCATTGTCTTGCGGTAAACTATTAATTATAGATAAAGAAGAGAAAATTGACAAGTCGTCTACATTATTTATATGTGACATAGGGAACTCCTGATCCTCAGGGACAGGTGATCCCCTCTTGCCGAAATAATGAAATGGTATCTCGTTACTGAATCCAGCGGTGTTTCGAGGTTGTACCCGTCTCTTTCATTGCTTGGGGGCGACAACCATGATCATGCGGTTTCCTTCCATTCTGGCAAACTGTTCGACATTAGCAATCTCGGAGATTTCTTCAATCATCCGGTCCAGGACCTTCTGCCCGATTACTTTGTGTACGATCTCTCTTCCCCTGAACTGCATGGTTATTTTGACTTTATTTCCGTGTTCAAGAAATTTCCTGGCATTTTTCATTTTAAACTGCAGGTCATGTTCATTTATGCGCGGTCTTACCTTTACTTCTTTGACTGTTATTGTTTTGTGTTTTGTTGAGTGTTTCTTTGCCTGCTGATAACGGTATTTGCCAAAGTCCATTATCTTGCATACAGGAGGCTTTGCTTCCGGTGCTACTTCAACAAGATCCAAATCCTTTTCAAAAGCATGTTTTCTGGCACTGTGAAGATCCATGACCCCTAACTGTGCACCGTCGTCATCTATTACCCTTACTTCTTTTGCCCTGATCCACTTGTTTATTCTTAATCCCTTGCTTATAACTACCTCCTGTTTGAAATTTCATCCGAGAGAAAGGTCATCAGCTTTTCAAGAGTCATTTCTCCGATGTTTTCTCCGTTCCTCTTTCTTATATTAACGGTATTATTTTCCACTTCTTTATCACCTATTATACACATATAGGGTGTTTTTACCATACTGGCTTTTCTGATTTTATAGCCTATCTTTTCGTTGTCATTGTCAAGCTCGACCCGTATGCCTTTTTGCAGTAATGCATCTGATATGCCCCTGCAGTAATCGGAGTGCCGCTCTGCAATACTCAGCACCGATATCTGCACGGGAGATAACCATAATGGAAAAGCACCGGCATAGTGTTCTATGAGTACCCCGAAGAACCTTTCCAAAGAACCCATTAACGCACGGTGTATCATAATGGGCCGCTCATCCCTGCTGTCCGGTCCCCGATAATTGATATCAAGTCTCTCCGGAATATTAAAATCTACCTGTATTGTGCTGCACTGCCACTGTCTGCCAAGGGAGTCTCTGACCTTGATATCGATCTTCGGTCCATAGAACACGCCCTCTCCCGGATCGACTTCAAACCTGAGCCCCTTATCTGAAAGGGCCTTTTCCAGGGCCCCTGTCGCTTTTTCCCAGCCGTCTTCTGTGCCAACATATTTTTCCGGTCTTGTTGAGAGGTATATATCATAATCACTAAAACCAAAGGTCTTGAGGATAAAAAGGGTGAAGTCCAGAACGCGCAGCACTTCATCATCAATTTGGTCCTCCATGCAGAATATATGGGCATCATCCTGGGTAAATCCCCTCACGCGCAGGAGGCCATGAAGGACCCCGGAGCGTTCGTATCGGTACACTGTGCCAAGCTCTGCAAACCGCAGAGGAAGTTCTCTGTAGCTTCTTAAGTGACTTTTAAAAATGGATACGTGGAAGGGACAGTTCATGGGTTTAATTTCATATTCGAGCCCTTCTATCTCCATTGGTGAATACATGTTCTCTTTATAAAAATCGAGATGCCCGGTCTTTTGCCACAGATCCAGTTTTGCCATGTGAGGGGTGTACAGTATCTGGTAGCCCGACTTATGGTGTTCGTTCAGCCAGAAATTTTCTATCTCCCTCCTGATTGCCGCCCCCCTTGGATGCCACAAGACAAGACCCGTCCCTATATCATCATTAATGCTGAAAAGATCAAGCTCTTTTCCAAGTCGGCGATGGTCCCTCTTCTTTACCTCTTCCAGAAAATCAAGATGTTTTTTGAGTTCCTCTTTGGTGGGAAATGCCGTTCCATATATG
>JBFKMY010000214.1:0-4630 GCA_041629615.1 Thermodesulfovibrionia bacterium
CGGGTGTTGCGGGACTGGTCCTTGCAAGCAGGCCCGGCCTGTCCTCCTGCCAGGTAAAAGATATGATTATTAAGAGTGTAGATAGAATTCCCACGCTTTCCGAAAGAGTGCTTGCAGGCGGAAGGTTAAATGCGTACACTGCCCTTCTGGCTGTTCCCGATGAGGACTGCAGTACAGAAGATGCAGGGGACGGCAGCGGTAACGGCAGCATAATCACAAACGGAAAAAAAGTGAGCAGCAGCGGGGGAGGCGGAGGCGGGTGCTTCATTGCTACGGCAGCGTACGGCAGCCTGATGCATCCTCATGTAAAAGCTTTGCGCAGTTTTAGAGACCGGCATCTTTTAACGAACAGGTACGGAAAAGAAATGGTGAGTCTTTATTATAAATACTCACCCCCCCTGGCAGAGATAATCAGGGACCACCGGTACTTAAGATATACTGCAAAGGTGATGTTAATACCCGTTGTAATGGCAGTCTCTTTCCCGTATGCCTCACTCGGGATTTTCGCCGCTTTTCTCATACCTGCCCTCGCCGCCCTGTACAGGCTGAAAAAGCAGAAAATCAGCATCTGACGTGTGCCTGCAGCTACACTTCAGAAAAGCATGTATGGGTCCTGTTTTGATAGTGGATCGCAAAAGACAGATCAGGATCAGGCTCTCTGCCTAGACTGATAATGCCATCTCCGTTCAAAGGCATTTCCAGCTGCTTTACACGCATTATCTTTTTCCCCTGCTCCTGAATGTATGTGCCGTTTGTGCTCTGGTCGATCAGGAGGAACTTTCCTCTCCGGTATTCAATCCGGGCATGAGACCTTGAGACCGGGCCGTCACAGACAACGATATCGTTATGGTTCTGGCGTCCGAGCGTGACAACCGGCCGGTTCTGCTCTACCGTGATGGTATGATCATGGTATTGTAAAACAAGGGTGGCTACGAAGTTTTTCCTTGTCATCTGACTTTCCGAGTCCGTGTTAAATACCAGGGTAAGGTCCTGCTTTTCCCACACCACTTCAAAAATGTCAGCTTCGCCGCTTTTTCCTTTGATCGTAATTTTATCAATAAATCTGGCTGACTGCCTCAACTCATCATTTAAGAGGGCAACTGTTTGTTCTGATATGATAATCTGTCTTTGTTTTGCTATGTCCACCATACGGGCAGCCATATTTACCGTATCACCGAAGATATCGCCGTTTTCTTCGATAACGGGCCCATAGTGAATGCCGACATAAATATTCGGAGGAGTATACGCAGGGTTGTCAATACAGGGCAGGTGCCCCATTGCTTCATGCATTGCCTTTCCGGCATTAACAGCATCGTCGGCCTCAGGGAAAGTACAGAGGATCTCATCCCCTATGGTTTTTATCACACACCCGCGAAACTGCACGGTGACTTTAGAGAGAAGGGCAATACAGTCCCGTATAAGCGCGTTGGCCTGTGTATCACCCAGCACTTCATATAAGTGCGTACTGCGGGCTATGTCTGCAAACAGGACTGCAACGGTATTGGATTCCCTGCTCATATTCCCCTTTACATTAACGTATAAAATAAAATATGTATGATGCGCTCTTCACCGCTGATTGTACCATTCCCGTTACGTATTATTGCAAGGCCGGCATCCATTATATATATCAGGTCAATATCTTAAAAAAAACTAGGATATGCCCTGCCTGTTCAGGTAAACGCCATACTTTCTGTCTTCAGTCAGGATATGATTGATGATCCAGTCCCTGAGCAGATTGATGAAGTCAATGTCAAGATCTATTTCATTTGACGCATATTTTCTTTTATATTCCATCACTGTTTCCCTGAAACGCTCATGCTGTTTACGCTGTGTATTAAGCTCCGGGTAGCCGTATTTCTTCAGCAGCTGTTCCTCCTTCGCGAAGTGCCGCCCGGTATAGCTGATGATGAGATCGACTTTATCCTCCAGCACAGCCCGACCTTCACCCGCGCTGATTGCTTCATACAGTGTGTTGGTTATTTCAAACAGAGATCTGTGATCGCTGTCCATGTCCTGAATATTGATATTGTACTCATCCCGCCATTGAATAATGGGAATACTGATCAAATCCGGATTCAGTATCTTTCGCATCTGTTTTTCATACACTTCAAAAAGTTTCCAGTGGACTATGGGGATCTCAAGCAGTGCGTCACGCCGGATGTGGTAGACGCGGGAATGTACCAGCGCCCTGACCTGAAAGATATCAGGCGTTCCAAAAAGAACATTGCCTGCACCGAAAAAATCACCGGCATGCAGTGTTTCAAATACATCATCCTTGAGAAAGAGCTGAAATTTCCCTTCCTGGACGACATGTATTCCCGGTCTTTCCCCTCCGGGAATTACGGTATCGGCCTCATACGTGTGAAGGGTCATTGCATTGGCAAGCCTGTTCTGCATCATATAGGATATTTCTTCACCAAAAAGCCAGGTGTTTTGTATAAACTCCCGCTTCTCCTGAAGGAGTTTGATATCATCGTAAAGTCCGTTACGCTTTATGAAATCAAGATACAGACTGCAGGGCAACTGCAGCGCCTGTACAAAATTGACAGCACGATACGTTTTCTTCGATGGATACTGCTCCAATCCGGAAATTTCTCCGATGACCGCTCCCGATGATAACATTCGAATGATCCCCAGATCTGAACGTATCAACTCAACATCCCCGGTAAGGATCAAATAAATATTATTACAGATCTCTTCTTTCCTGATAAGAATAGATTCAGGATTAAAGGTCACCACCGGATTATTAACGAGCATGTTTATCTGAAAACGCGGCACGCCGGGAAAATGAGATTCAAGATAATAAAAAGCATACTTCCACAGATAGTCCTGGTAGGAAGAAATTAAAACGTCCACCATTCCGAATGAGGTCCCGGACCCGATCTCCTTCTGCTGGTTTGTCAGTTCCGATGACATGTGCGACAGGATTATTTTCCCTGACGTATCTGTCCTGAAATCCATGGCATCTCCATGTATCAGTCCTCCCCCTGCATCCAGCTTTTTCAGATTGACGCCAGTCAGATAGCTGGCCCGGACACGGTCAAAAGCCTCCTGCGATATTCCCGGCTCTTCCGGGTTGTCGTTAACCATATTGCGCAGTATCGTCAAACTCGCTATGTCTGCAAGATGAGCATAGCATCGATAGCCCCCTTCGCATAAGGTCCTGATCAGAAAGATGGTCGTTTCCACCGGATGGGGAGAATTCACCGGTTTAATTTCCAGCCCGTCTATCTCATTCCACACATCCGGTTCCAGATCATGTACCGCAAAGTAATTATTGAAATCCTCCTCTTTTATGGACGTCAGGGATGAAAGTTTCATGGTAACGGAAAGGCGGACCAGAGGAGTGGCAAAATATTTTATTTTATGCCCTGACCGCATGAGTGTTGTAAGACCCGCGAAGTGGTCATCATGGGCATGGGTGTGAAAAATCCCTTCAATCTCATTGACCCCTATTCCCAAAGACCTCAGGCTGTATAAAATATTCGGTCCCGCGTCAATTAAATATATTTTCCCCTGAAACATGATAATACTGGCCATACAAGGCCGGTTGATGTCCCACCCGTTTCCTTCTCCCGAGTGCACCACTGCGAAATATTCCCTCTCTATCTTGTGATATCCAAGGGGGTACGGTGCTTCATAGCTCTCATGCGGAGCAAGATTCAGGTTGACGGTCAAGAGTTCGCCCTGATAGCGGAATTCAAATATATTCACCTTGAGACGACGAATAAAAACGCCGTTCCTTATTTCCACAGGATCACTGGTGACTGAGCGGGAATCAAAGAACTCTTCAATAGTCCTTATTTTCCCATGCGCAAACTTCAGCTTCAGTCGCATCATTTCACGGGCCGTTTCCGGGGACTCGCCCGCTGCCATAATTTCCTCTTCCGAAACCAGCCCGTAATTGCCCCGGTAAATGTACTGTTTTTGTGATCTCACCTGTTCTTCAGAGCCCATGAGCAAAGGCTTTATATCAGCGTTGTTTGGATGACCCGGCAGGATCATCCCCTGTCTGTACAACATCTGCAGTACAGGAAACTCCGCAAGATTGGCAAAACTGCCATTCTGTATCGAAATATCGGACAGCAATATGGCATTCGGACCTGTTTCCGCGTCAACTCCTTCTTTTTTCTTCGTCGAAATCAATCCCTTTTTCATTAAATGCTTCACGCTGTCAGCAGGACATCCGCACAACACGTACAGGTCCACACCGGGTACTTCTACCCAGTAAATACCATTTGCAACTCGCACCTTGGAAATTTCAGGCAATGGATTTCATCCTTAATAAAAACAGTGCACGAACTCCCTGTGATTCGGGGAATTCAGCGATATCTCAACGCTTGAACTCATCCCATCTTCATCTTACTATGATTATAAAAGTAAATTCCCGTAATTGAAAGGTTAAGAGCAGAAATATAAACTTTATTAAGGAGGAGAGAGGGGATCCGGAGATCCCCTCCATTCCATAAGATCTTGTTGACTGTTTTTATCTTATAACCTGCGCCACTTCAGTGAACATTTACCGTAACAGAATCAAAGGAAGAGTGCTCTGAATCCTGAACACCGTTCATGAATGTATCAACCCCGAAATAGAGCCTGTACTGGCCGCGCTGCAGTCGTGAGGTGTTCA
>JBFKMY010000215.1:0-4629 GCA_041629615.1 Thermodesulfovibrionia bacterium
CTATCTTATCATCCATTTACCCCTCCATAATTATTAAGCTAAGGTGCGATATGGTCTTTTATCAATCAGATTAAATCCATGACTGTTTTTGTTTTATTTCCTTACATCCGTCCTCATCATGGATGCGCACATTGAAGTATAATGAAGTCTCCCCGCTGCACGCAGACGGGGCATCATCAGGCAGGGGATTATTAAAAAATCCCCCTGACCCCCTTTCCAGTTATAAGTTTTATTTACTTTTTCCTTTACTGAAAATCACGTAGTATCTCTGTCCCTGATGCAGTACCATCACTTTGCCAGAGCTCATATACTGCGCCGCAACTGCCTTCTATTGAAATGTGAAACAACAGTTTATTATTTACGCTGTCCAGCATACATAACAAATGATACCCTCTGCTGTTAAAATCCTTGACGGCTACGGTTCCCTCTTGTGTGCCGTCACTGGCCCAGAGAGCACCTCGCGGTTGCAAGCCATCTGTTGCCAGGAAAAATAATCGTCCGTTTACCTCAATCAAACTGTCCGGATACGCGTCTCCAGCACTGTTTATATCCTTGATCATAACAGTGGTTTCAGCAGAGCCAACGCTTTTCCAAAGTTCCTGGCCGTTGATTCCGTCATTAGCCCGGAAAAAGAGTGTACCATTGACGTTCATTAATTCATACGGAAAGGAATTACCGAAAGGATCAATGTCTTTGACCATGACAGTGCCGTTTGCAGTGCCATCACTTTTCCAGAGTTCACGTCCATTCACACCATCATCAGCCTGAAAAAAAAGAAGGCCATCAACACTGGTTAAATCATTCGGAAAAGAGTCTCCATTCTGATTTATATCCTTAACCATTACAGTACCCGGTGCAGTGCCGTCACTTTTCCAGAGTTCTCGTCCATTGACACCATCATCAGCCTGAAAAAAGAGAGTGTCATTAACATTTGTTAATTTATGGGGGAGCCCATCTCCTGATGGATTTATATCTTTCACCATCCTGGTTCCGCTGACGGTTCCGTCACTCACCCACAGTTCATGACCATTAACGCCATCATTAGCACTAAAAAAAACAAGTCCATTCGCCCCGGTCAAGCCTGCAGAAGATGAATCGCCGGATATATTAATGTCCCTGATCATAATCGTACCCTGTGGAGTGCCGTCACTTTTCCATAATTCATACCCTTCAGTTCCATTACTGCCGGTAAAAATCAGAGTGTTGTCAAAAGGGACTGCAGAGTAGGTTATGGCACTTGCCAGAGGGGCTGACCCCGGATTGATATCCTTTACCATTGATGTACCACTGCCTGTTCCGTCTGACTTCCATAGTTCCCGGCCGTGAATGCCGTCATCAGCAATGAAAAAAACAGTGCCTCCAGCTTTTATGAACATCCAGGGGGATGAATCGCCTGATGGATGGATGTCTTTAACAATTTCTGTTCCGTTTATTGACCCGTCAGATTTCCAGAGTTCACGTCCATGAGCCCCGTCATAACCAGAAAAATAACAGGATTCGATGGGCGTGTTTTGGATGTCACTATTGTCATTTCCGGAATGGCCACATGATAAAATCAGCAATGAAATCAGAAGTGTGATTAATGATGATATTGTTATATCAATCATACCATTATTTATTCAACGTAATATATTTTCGTTTATCCGAGGTGCTTCAGTAATTACGGATAAAATCCGTTGAACTTAACCGCTTGATTTAAATGTGATAATATAACGCTTTCAATGGGAATTGTAAATCTATTTTTTCCTGATACGGGGCAGTGTAATACAGGCCATGTCCGGACAGGGCAGAGGGAATATAAACCAGCATCCGGTCCGTACTTCCTTGCAGCGTTTATAAAAAATCGCTCGCAAAAAAATTTGTCTTTTTTTCCATGCCAACGCTCGTCTCCGGTCCGTGACCGGAATATATTTTCGTGTCCTCCGGTAAATCGAGCAGGCGCCTGAATGACTTCTTCAGTTCCTCCAGACTCCCTCCGGGGAAGTCCGTTCTCCCCACAGACCCTTTAAAGATAGTATCTCCCGAAAACAGCATCCCCTCCCCGTAAAGACAGATTCCCCCGGGGCTGTGGCCGGGCGTATGGAGGACCCTGAATTTCAGACTGCCGACCTTAATCTCATCCCCCTCATCGACAAAGCCGTCAGGCTCCGGGATATCATCAATATCATATCCCCAGAACGCTGCCTGGTCCTTTGCCGTTGCATACACCTGCATGTCCTCCTCATGGATCAGTATTTCCGCACCCGTTGCTTTCCTGATATCTCCGACAGCGCCTATGTGATCAAAATGAGTATGGGTACATACTATTTTGATGACCTGCAGTCCCTTTTCCTTAATCACATCGACAATCCTGTCCGGTTCATCCCCGGGGTCAACGACCATGGCCTCCTTTGTCTTTTCATCCCCTATCACATAGGCATTTTCCTCAAGCGGGCCCACGACCAGACTTTCAAAAATCATTATCAATCTCCTTCGTAATAGAAATAAACGTCTTTATATTTTAAACATATTCCTGTCTTTTCCGCATACGCATCAGATACCGGAGCTCTTCGCTCTTCATCAAACGCATTATGAGCAGGAAGATGCCGGCACAAAGCATCATCACGCCTGAGAGGATGAGCACCTTTTGGGAAAAGGCAGTGCCGTCATTCCAGGGAAACACTTTTAATGCAAGAAAGGCGGCACCCCCCATTATCGCAGAGGCAGCGCCAGTTTGTATGAATGAGCGGACGATCTTCCTCCCGTCCACTGTTCCCAATTTTTTTCTTAACAGGTAAAACAGGACCATAAAGTTTACCGCAGATGCAATCGCATTTGCAAAAGCAAGTCCTCCGTGCCGCAGCGGGCCCATCAGGATAAAACTGAAAATAATATTGGCAAGCACGGAAAGGACCGCAATCTTTACCGGGGTCTTCGTGTCCTGCATTGAATAAAAAGTCGATGCCACGATCCTCGTGCCCACAAAGGCCCACAGTCCTGATGAGTAGAATATAAGCGCATAGGACGTCTCCGCGGCCGCGCGGGCAGTAAATTCCCCCCTCTGCAGCAGCACCTCAATGATGGGCCCCGAAAGGGTCATGAGTCCGGCCATGGCAGGGAGGGTTATAAAAAACAGCAGACGCAGGGAAAATGAAAAGGTGTCGCGTAATGCATCACTATCGCCTTTGGCAGCGTGTTCGGAAAGCGATGGAAGAACAGCCGTGGCCATTGCCACGCCAAATATACCGATGGGCAGATGCACAAACCGCATCGCATAATAAAGGTATGTCGCAGCCCCCCCGGAGAGAAAGGATACAAAAATGGTACTTACAAATATGTTTATCTGGGCAACACCCATGCCCACTATTGCAGGCAGGATCAGACGCAGTATCTTCCTGAGGCCCGGGTGCTTAAAGGAAAAGACAGGCATGACAAAAAAGTTCCGCTTCATCAGGTCCGGAACCTGCACAGCGACCTGAAGCAGCCCCCCGACTGATACTGCCAGCCCTATGGCAATCAGGGGGACATCAAATCGTGATGCAAAGAAAAGGGCCGACAGGATGATCGCCACATTTAAGAAAAGCGGCGCCAGGGCCGGGACAAAAAAGGACTTAAGGGAATTCAACACGCCTTTTGCAAGTGCAGCGATGCTGATGAAAAAAAGGAAAGGGAACATTATTCGTGTCAGCGTGACAGTGAGGTTAAACTTATCGGGACTTTGCATAAACCCGGGGGCAATGACTGATACGACAGCAGGCGCCAGCAGCATGCCCAGGAAACATATGAGTGAAACAACAGACAGGAGAAATGCAAGCACCTGGGACGCAAGTTTTTTTGCATCTTCCTTTCCTTCATTTGCAAGGGTCTCTGTAAACACGGGAATAAACGCCGCAGAGATCGACCCCTCGGCAAAGAGCTCTCTGAAGAGGTTCGGTATGCGATAGGCGATAAAAAAGGCATCGGTGGCCCCCGTTGCCCCGAATATCCTGGCCAGCAGAATGTCCCTTATAAAACCCAGAATCCGGCTTCCCGCTGTGGCAATCGAAATCTGTCCTGCCGCCTTTGTCACACTGCGCTTTTCATCCATGACGTCTTGACTTTCTTCTCCCGTTAATGTTTAATATTAGTCTGTTTTTAACATTGCTGCTCTCCTGTTTTTATTCACAGGGACTGCACATTATACGAGGGAGGTTTCACATTGCCAGCAAAATCTGCACCCAAAAAAAGCCAGTCAGCCATTAAGAGAGCGCGGCAGAGCGTGCCCCTGACGTTAAAAAACAAGTCGGTCAAGAACATGCTCAGGACCCTTAGCAAAAAAGTAGAAAAAGCGGTCTCTGATAAGAATGCCGATGGCGCCAGAACAGCCTTGAAAGAATCCATTTCAGCAATAAGCAAAGCGGCCCGAAAAGGGATAATACATGGAAATACCGCCTCAAGAAGAGTCTCCCGGCTCACGAAGCTTGTCAATTCCATGCTCCCTTCTGAAGCAGCCTGATCCACAGCATCTCAAGGACGAGCGCCGGTCTCCCCGTGGTCTTAATACCTACATCAGCCTCGTGCATACTTTTAAAAATATAAAAAAAATCCTCTTCATTAAAGGCCGGCAGATATTTCATCAGCGTCCTGTATGTTCTTTCCCTCATCTTGAGC
>JBFKMY010000216.1:0-4624 GCA_041629615.1 Thermodesulfovibrionia bacterium
AAACCTTTTTCTTATTGGGACGGTTAAAGAACCGCCTTGGGCATCCTGTAGTAAAAGGCGGCCTGATAGCTCCCATGAAGGAAGAATAGCTGATGTACATAGTGTCTGACCGGCGAATTCTTTTACATCTCTTTCTTATGGGTTTGCATGATATTCCATACAGTCATAAAATACGCTCTGCTTCGCTTTCAAACTCCATTTCGATAATCCCGGGAGAAATTACTATAAATAGCATGATATCGATAAATAACTTAACAAAAAAGTGTTAATTTTTTTCTAAAGCCGGTTATCTCAGGCTGGCAATGATCTTGCATCAAAGGTAACGGATTTTTACTAACCTGCATTAAGGAGGAATAATGATTACACAGTTAAAGCAGTCACCCTTTGTTGAACTGGGGAGGATATTTATAAATCTCAGTTACCGGTTACGGGCCCTTTCAGAGGAGAAAAAAAGAAGAGAGATAAAAAGGTCCCGTCTCAAGATGGCAATCCTGTCGGGAAGCATAAGAAGAGTAATGTAACGTTGCGCTCCCGGCGCCCGTAAGCTTTTACGTACACCTGTTTTGTTATAGAGAAGAGCTGGATTCCCGCCTGCAAAGGAGTACACTCCCCTATGAAAAGGGACATGTGCGTCGAGTGGCTCCTCCGCCCGAAAAAATGAAATTAATAAAATCGCAAATCTTATGATTGTTTTAAAGACAGCTTTGAGCGGTCAGCAAACTGTTTGATCATTTAAAGTGTATCGGCGTATTATCCGATAATGGAATTACAGTCAATTACAAAAAAGGAGAGCACATGAAAACTGATCATGGTATTCAAGGAAGGACGTATACATTAATAATAGCATTGGTACTGACATGCATGCCGGCAATCGCATTTGCCTTCGACACTTTCTTTGCCGGACCAAGGGCCATGGGAATGGCAGGCGCAAATGTGGCTTCTGTCAATGATACCTCTGCCCAGTACTATAACCCTGCTGCATACGGGTTTTTCGGGAAGCAGGATAATGAGGGAAACAGGCCTGCCTTTGATAATAATGATCTTGCCCGCAAAAACTGGGGCGTTGATGTCAATGCCGCAGGGGGATACCGGTTGCACAATGACTTTGGGACTTATATAGATGACCTGTCCAGAATTGATCAGGATGCCCTGAGCGCAGGCGGCATTTTGAATGCGTCGGACTTGCAGGACCTCATAAACCTCGTGAATGATTTAAACAACCTTGACGACCCCGGCAATGCAATAACTGCTGATATGAACGGTTCTTTTTCTTTTAGAAAAGGACATACCGGCATAGGCGCGCGGATTTATTTTCAGACTTCAGGGCAGGTTGCCGATCTGGACAGGACCAACCTGGGACTGTCGATTAACGGCGCCGACCTGAGTGCTGACATCAATAACATTACTGTTTCCGGAAATGATGGCCTTGTTTCATTATTTACCCCTTCCCAGCAGGCACAGCTTGCTGCTGCGGGTCTTGACAACAGCGCTATTCAAACACTGGATTTTGTTACACGACAGGAAGGGGTTACTCCCGGTGAGGTCCAGGGTGTGGTCGATCTCCTCGCGGATATATCAAGTCAATCCGTTGGAACAGGCAGCACCCTTGATGACAACACTACGGTAGTACTGCTCAGCGGTTTTGGGTTGGGCGAGATACCTCTCACCTATGGGTATGCGCTTAATGAACATCTTGCCATTGGCGGTAATCTGAAATTAATGATTGGCAGGGTGTATGGAACTGAAATCGTTGTATTTGATAATGACTCCGGTGACGTGATGGAAGAAGCAAGGAATAATTATGAAGAATCAGTGAATTTAGGTCTGGACGCCGGTATTATGAGCCGCTTCAACGGGATCAATATGGGATTAGTGGTCCGCAACCTTAATGCCCCTGAATTTGACGGGCCTGAAGTAAAGGGGAGAAAATTTGAAGATGTTACTATTAACCCTCAGGTTACAGCGGGAGTGGCAATTTTTCCTCATGAGACCTTAACGATTGAAGCAGATCTTGATCTGACAAAGAATGAGACAACACTAAAAAAATATGATACACGAAATTTCAGATTCGGCATGGAGTGGAACGTGTTTCGCTTCCTGGCGGTTCGGGGAGGTGCTTACAAGAATCTTGAAGAAGACGATATAGGATGGGTATACACCGCAGGGCTTGGATTAAATTTATGGGCAGCCCGTCTTGATATCGCCGGAGCAATTGCAGAAGAGAAGGCGACCTATGATGAGGAAGATATCCCGATTGAAACCCGGGCTGCGGCACAATTCAGCATTGATTTTTAGAAATTATTGTGATTTCCCGAATCAGTCAGAAATAGCATTTCTTTATATAATACGCAGAAACGCATGACACCCGCATCCACAGTGGAAGGGTATGCAGTCCTATAAAACATACAGGAGATTCTCTACATAATCCAGATATTGCTGAGGGGGATCTGTAATTTCAACGCCTATCCCCTCACACCCTCCGTTTACCTTTGTTCGTCTGACAAGTTTGCCGGGAACATGCAATGTCCCCTCCCTGACCGGTATGGATATATCGCATTGAGAAAGTTCACACAGGCCGGAGTCATCAGTATTCATAAACATGCCATATTCTGAAAGGTTTGTGACGGTGGCAGCGCACTCCCTGCCTTCTGATTTCACTTTAACTTTTAAACGTATGGGTATTCTCCAGGTTACTCTTTTTGCCATGGCAGACCTTTCCTTTCGTATTATGTAACAATTATGCATTGCCACTTACGTGGATGTGTTCTCTATTCTGATTACCACTTTTTCCGGTGCCTGTCAATCGGGAAAACTCCCTCTCCGGCATTTGCTCCAATAATCCGTAATGTTATAATGAGTGATGGCGAATCACCGGGGAAAGGAACGCTTGAATGTCCTTGTCCTTGAACCCTATTACGGAGGCTCTCACAAGTCATTTCTTTCCGGACTCCTCACCCTCCCCTTCCATTTTACATTCCTGACATTTCCTGCCCGCAAGTGGAAGTGGCGAATGAGACTGGCTGCTCCTTTTTATGCACAAAAGCTTCGTGAACAAAGAGGTGATTTTGACCGGATTATCTGTTCCACCTTTGTCGACGTTGCTGTATTTCGGGGACTTGCACCGGCATGGGTAAACAATGTGCCGGTGCTCACCTATTTCCATGAAAACCAGTTTGCCTATCCGGTGCAGGCACCGGACGAACGTGATTTTCATTTTGCCCTGACGAATATGACCACTGCTCTCGCTTCCGACAGTCTCGCATTCAACTCGGAATATAATCTTGAATCTTTTCTGCAGGGCATTGAAACACTGCAAAAGCAATCATACGACCTTCAGCTGGACGATCCCTGTAGTGCCATTCGCGCAAAGGCCCGGGTCATTCCGCCGGGCATCGACTTTTCGGCCATCGATTCCGCAGAACATCCCTGCGTAAACGGGCCGCCTGTTCTCCTATGGAACCACCGCTGGGAGCATGATAAGAATCCCGATGTTTTTTTCAGCAACCTCATTGAACTTGACCGTCAGGGCATTGATTACAGGCTCATTGTTCTCGGAGAGTCCTTTAAAGAGCATCCTCCTGTCTTTGAAAAGGCGAGAAAAAAACTGGCACACCGGATCCTCCGGTACGGGTATGTCAAATCGCGCCGCGAATATGCTCAGTGGCTCAGGCGCGGCAACATTGTCGTCTCAACTGCACGGCATGAGTTTTTCGGCATGGCTGTCCTGGAAGCTGTCCGGGCCGGGTGCCGCCCTCTTCTGCCTGACCGTCTGTCCTATCCTGAACTGTTTTCCCGGAAGTTCCTTTATGATGACAGGGAATTGCTACACCGCTTAAAGGACCTGATCAAGAGGAAAGAACGCCTTTCGGCTGCAACAGCGGAAAAACTTACCAGTAAATTTTCATGGGAGGCACTGGCACCGGTTTACCGGGACTGGATCGCATATACTCCTTAAATCTGCCCATTTTCTGATTACTCAATATTTATGGTTGAATAACCGTATACATATATATGATGAAATTATCTGTCATCATAATCGTCGCCCTGATTGGCAGTTTTGTCCTGACTGGTTCTCTCTCTGCGGGATGTGTAGAGGGAAACTGTGAAAATGGCCGCGGGACAAAGACATGGGAAAACGGTACCCTCTATAAAGGCGAATGGAAAGACGGCCTTGAAGACGGTCAGGGCACCATGTCATATACAAACGGCGATGAATATACCGGTGGGTGGAAGAGATGCGAAAGAGATGGACAGGGCTCAATGATATATGTCAACGGCGATGAATATTTCGGTGAATGGAAAAAAGACACATTTTATGGAACAGGGACATTTATCTGGGCAAACGGGGACATCTATATAGGTGAATGGAAAAACGATCTTATGAACGGGCAGGGCACCTTGATGTGGGCAAATGGAGATGAATATTCGGGCGAATGGCGGAACGGTGAACAGCACGGACAGGGAACGTATTCAACATCAAACGGCAGGCAGTATTCAGGCGAGTTCAGAAACGGCCGACTGCTCAGGTAGATCGGCATTCCCGCAAGGTTGATGCCCCACATAATTCATTCACGTTCACTGAAAAGCATCTTTGACTGTGACAGATGATCTCATTATCTCCGGT
>JBFKMY010000217.1:0-4609 GCA_041629615.1 Thermodesulfovibrionia bacterium
AAGACGTTTCAGGGAAAATGCCTATGATGTACATCATATCATATAAGATTTTTTTTTCAAATGCTTCTGACAGAGGAATATATAATAGTTCCGCTTTACAGAAATCTCTTACTCCAGTTATCAGATTATCTTTATCAGGAGGGAAGGTCCAACAGGTTATTTTCTGTCCTGCGCCTTCTGAGGCCGGTTAGTGTATTTAATCGAATTGAGAGCCCGGGTACAATTTTCAGAATTACACCGATCTGCGTATTAAAAAAAGATGCCTCTTCAGGATAAATATGATAAGATTTAAACAATTGACCTTCATTACTTATCTGCAGCCTGAGCAGGCTGCAGAAAATGTGCAAACCTTTTTTAAAAAAGGAGGGAATATGATGTTTAAAAACAAAGGCACAAAATTTATTGTGTCCTCCATAGCTGTATCACTGCTTGTCCTGTTTGCCGGGTGTCAAACCATGGGGATGAAGCAGGGCTCCGGTTCGGCAATGGGACATGAAGGTCACGGGATGACCATGCACCACCAGCACGGGATGCTCAATCATGCACTGGGCATGGCACTGCAGGGCTCCAACCTCGTAATGATCGGGCAAATGAACATGGTCCCCGGTCTTGATGAGGTGGCAATTGATCATGGCAGGACAATGATGAAAAACGCACGTTCCAGCTGGAACGACATGATGTCAGGAGACATAATGATGAAGATGCACGCCGGAGGCTCCGGTCCTGCGGATGATCCAGTGATGAAATATACGCACGAGCTTGCAGAGGCCCAGTCGAAAGTGATGGACATGCTTGACAGGCATGCAAACATGAAAGGACATTCAATGGAAGTTCACCACCAGCACCTGATCCTCAATCACGCGCTGGAGATGGCACTCGAAGGTGCTGATATGGATATGACGGGAAAGATGGGAATGGCACCGGGGATAGATAAAAAATCTGTCAGCCACGGCTCAAAAATGATACAGGAAGGGCGTAGTCTCTGGAACGCAGTCATGTCAGGAGATTATATGAAGAAAATGCATGCCGGGGGAATGACGCCGGGGGCACACGCAGGAATGACCTTTACCCATGAACTTGCGGAGGCCCAGATGAAGGTTATGAATCTGCTAGAGAACATGCCATAAGTTTATAATGGAGTTGACACGTAACGGGCAGGGCGGACAATCCTGCCCGTTATGCTTTTTTTGTTATGACTAAATGAAATTATATTAATGTATTGGCAATGAAAAATGGTCTGGTGCCAGAGTTAACGTGCAGGTGATTTAATGAGATTCTAAGTGGCATGGAGTGCATCGGTATCAAAGTAAAAACGGAGGCGAAATGGTGAAGAGAATAGTTGTTGTATTTTTAATGCTTTTTACTGCTGGATGCGCAGCGCGGGACCCTCAAGTGCATAAACACGACAAATTCACAAAACACTATGAAGAGAGTCTCTTTGAAGTGACAAAGGATGGACTGTTCAGCGTGGAAATGGTAATTAAAGATCATGAACTCAGGACGGGTGTTAATATGCTGGATCTCGTTATTCATGACAGGAATGACAGGGATGTCACGGGGGGAGTCATCACCGTAACGCCATGGATGCCCGATATGGGGCACGGCGTCTTTGATAAGCCCGTTGTCACGGAGCGGGGCGGCGGACTGTATACGGTTGAAAATATCATCCTGACCATGAGCGGATACTGGCAGTTAAAGGTAGATATAAAGTGGGGTGATACCGTAGTAACTGCAGACAGTGTTGTGTTTGAGTTTCCTGATGTAAAAGTAGACAGGGGACATGAACATAAAATGACAAAGGCGCCGGCTGACCTTGATCTTTCTGATGAGAAACTTACCGATAATAAGATATTCAGCATATCATACAAGAGCATGAGTGAGCCTGTCCCGATTAACAGGATACATACATGGGAATTATCGGTTAAAACAGCTGACAGCCGCCCTGTGTCAGGGGCAGACATCTCCCTTGATGGCGATATGCCGGAGCATGGTCACGGAATGCCGACACAGCCGGAGGTAACGGGCGATCTCGGGAAGGGCAAATACCTTGTTGAAGGGATTAAGTTCAGCATGCCCGGCTGGTGGGTAATGAAGTTCAATATAAAAGCTGGCGATAGGGAAGACAGTGTTACTTTCAATCTTATGTTGAAGGAGTAGGAGCGGTGCATTGAAAACATATTTTCACACAGTACTGTTTTCAACAGTGATTATTTCGGTTCTCTGTTCATCTTCGGGATGGCCGCTGGACCTGCACTCATGGACTGAAGACCAAAAAGCCACGCTGAAATCTCTGTGGATAGGTTCCCTGCCTCCTGTTCCTGAAGACCCGTCAAATAAATATTCCGCTGATCCGAAGGCTGTTGAATTCGGGAAACAGCTTTTTTTTGATAACAGGCTGAGCGGGAATCTGAAAGTCTCCTGTGCCACATGTCATCCTACCAACGTGAACTTTGCCGATAATCTGCCCCTTGCCCATGGAATGGGTACGACAAGCAGAAGGACCATGCCGCTCATTGGGATGGCTTACAATACATGGCTTTTCTGGGACGGGCGTAAGGACAGTCTCTGGGCGCAGGCCCTCGGGCCGATCGAAAGTCCTGTGGAGCACGGGTTCACGAGAACACAGTGCGCATCTATAATTATCGAACACTACAAAAAGGAATATGAAGAAATATTCGGAGCGATGCCCGCACTTTCAGAGAGAGATCTGCCGGTCTCTGCAAAGCCATCTCCTGAAGAGCCATCAGCACTGAAAGCCTGGGTTTCCATAGCAAGAGAAAAGAAGGCTGCCGTCAACAGGATTTATGCCAATATGGGCAAAGCAATTGCTGCTTTTGTACGGACTATCATGCCGGCCCCGTCGCGGTTTGATGAGTATGTTGAGGCAGCAATGAAAAACGACTTCTCCCTTATGCTGAAAACAATGACGAATGAAGAGGTGAAGGGGCTGCGTCTTTTTATAGGCAAAGCTAAATGCACGAACTGTCACAGCGGGCCGCTCTTGACAAACGGTGAATTTCACAATATCGGACTAGCACAGCCGAAAAACCTCCCTCCTGATGCCGGGCGGTCAGAGGCAATTGCAAAAGTCCTCGCAGACGAATTCAATTGCATGAGTGAGTACAGTGATGCAAAGCGTGCTGATTGTGCCGAGCTGCGCTTTATCGACACTGACACATACAAATATCTTGGGGCCTTCAAAACACCGACACTGAGAAACGTTGCAGAACGGGCTCCCTACATGCATGCCGGGCAGATATCGACATTGAAAAAAGTACTGGAGTTTTACAGGGACCTCAAACCGGAACAGAGGAGCGCAGACCTGGAACACGGGGATTTAAATGATTTGGAACTACTGCAGCTTGAGGCCTTCCTCAGAACATTGAGCGGACCGCTTACGTTTTACGGCCAGTAAGGTTCATCAAGCCTGCCTGTCGCCAGACAGGTGCGGAATGAGAGTAAGTGAACATGAGAAAAAATGAAAAAAGAGCACATCAATAAATTTCTCATAGTTCTTGTAATTATCGGCCTGATAGCAGCTTTCAGGATATTCAATCTTGGGGACTATCTATCCCTTTCTTACATAAAAGAGTCACAGACAAAATTTCAGGACCTGTACAGCGAAAACCAACTAGCTGTTATCTTCGTGTACACGATGATTTATATTCTCGTGACATCACTGTCTCTTCCCGGAGCTGCAATCATGACACTCGCAGCCGGAGCACTGTTTGGACTTGTAACAGGGACCGTCGTTGTATCCTTTGCAAGCACGATTGGTGCGACATTAGCTTGTTTTGTTTCAAGGTTTATCCTGAGAGACTGGATCCAGAATAAATTCGGGGAGAAACTCAAAACAGTCAATGACGGGATAGAAAAAGAGGGGGCGTTTTATTTATTTACCCTTCGGCTGATTCCCGTTTTTCCCTTCTGGCTTATCAACCTGGTGATGGGACTTACAAAAATGCCGCTTAAGACTTTCTACTGGGTTTCACAGGCCGGCATGCTGGCCGGAACAATTGTATATGTTAATGCAGGCAAAGAACTGGGAAAAATAGAATCGCTATCGGGAATTCTGTCATTGCCGTTAATTCTTTCTTTTGTACTTCTGGGACTGTTTCCAATTATTGCTAAAAAGCTGCTGGGAATGTATAAAAAGAAGAAGGGAATGGCAACTGGGTAAAAAAGTTATACGTTATCAGTTATATGTTGTAAGAAAAAACGAAGGTGGATGTATAGTTCTTATATCGAATAACCTATAACACATAACAATAACGATAAACAGAAGGAGGCTATCATGCCGGATTATGATTTTGATATAGGAGTGCTGGGGGGTGGAGCGGCCGGTTTGACCGTTGCATCCGGTGCAAGCCAGTTTGGCGCTAAAACGCTGTTAATTGAGAAAGAAAAAGAACTTGGCGGGGATTGCCTTCACTACGGGTGCGTACCAAGCAAGACGCTTATCAAGTCGGCGCATGTTTACCATATGATGAAAAATGCCTGGAAATATGGTCTTCCGGGAGTGGATTTACAACCCGTCGATTATAAGGATATAGCAAAGCGTATTCAGTATGTAATTAACACGATTCAAAAACATGATTCAGAAGAAAGG
>JBFKMY010000218.1:0-4606 GCA_041629615.1 Thermodesulfovibrionia bacterium
ACAAGCGTATGATAAAAGAAAAAAAACCTCACGGTTTGAGGGAAACCCCTTTTATGAGGCATTCAGAAGAAAATGAGTCCCCGGGAGGACGAAAATTATTTTCTTTTAATTGAACTTTTTATATCAAATATATACTGACTTATGTTAAAGTAGAAAGATTAAAACGTTGAGAAGACCTCTCGGCCTGTAAAACTGTGAGGTTTTTTATTTTACAGAGAGGGTAAAACATGGGCAAGACATTATACGTAGGCAACATTTCTGCTGAGGCTATAGAAAATGACATTAAGACCTCATTCTCAACTATAGGAGAGGTTGAATCAGTCAAGATCATAACCGATGCGTACACAGGGCAGCCGAAGGGTTTCTGTTTTATTGAAATGGAGTCCGAAGAAGATGCAAAGAAAGCTATTGCAGACCTGAACGGGTCAACATTTATGGAAAAGAAAATCGTGGTAAATGAGGCGCGGCCGCAAAAACCAAGGGAGAGGGCAGGTGCCGCGGGAAGAGGCGGGAATTTTAACAGAAGCAGCCGCGGTTATGAAAGAAATATGGATTCAGGGTACCGAAAGGAGCGAAAGGACCCGGGGTTGGAGGTAAAAGTATACGGCAACAATATAGAAAATGCACTCCGGGATTTAAAGAACAAGCTCCAGAAAGAGGGGATTTTTAAAGAACTGAAAAAGCGAAGGTATTATGAAAAGCCATCGGTAAAAGAGAAAAACAAACGTATTGAAGCGATAAAGAAAAAGATCAAGGCATCAAAATTCAAGAGATAAAAAAGGCGAACAGACCCTCCTGTAACGAGTGTTAATCGACGCTGAGATAGTCCCCGAGCAAACCCCTGCTGTGCTCATCTTCATGGCAATATATGCAAAGATTCTCCCAGTTTGAACCATCGGGAGGATTATTCCGGTGATTTCCGTCTTTATGGTGAACCGTCAGGAGATGCTGATTGCCGGAGTCAAACTCCCTCCCGCATTTAGCACATATGAGTCCATGGATTTTGAGTGATTGTTTCCGGTAATCGCCGGACTGGTGACCGCCCTCCTTCAGCGCCTTTACAACATCTGCAACTGATCTGGCATCGCTTTTCCCTGCCGGGGTCTTTTTGCTGACTTTAAAGGGCCTTTTATTTTTCATTTCCATACCGCCTTGCCATATTTTTTAATCCTTATTTTAATAGTATATGAACGTGATTGAAAATACCATAGGGGCCACGGCGGATCAGTGCACGCTTCAGAGACGGGCACGTTACTTCGTAGAGCAAGGGTTACTTACTCACCGTTCTTTGTGTATTATATATAAATGATTAACGTTCATTACCGGCAGGTCAGCCGTACCTCTTCAGCGTAGGGCAGAATTCTGAATGGTTATCGAGGATTCCGTACTGATCGATGCTTCAATAGAGGGTGTATGGGACACGTTTACAGACCTTACGTGCTGGAAGAACTGGTGCACCATCCTGGAGGGGCTGTCTTCTGACCACAAACAGATGACCGAGGGTGCACGCTTTAAATGCAGTATCCGCCCCTTTGACATTCCGCTTGATCTTGAGCCTGTTATTGAAGAGGTTGTCCTTCACAGGCGAATCGTCTGGTCAGCGAGCAGGCAGGGGATATCGGCGCGGCATGAGTTTACATTTGAACAGAAGGGGGACAAGGTCCTGGTCACCAGCAGGGAAACGTTCTCCGGCCTTTTTATGAATCCGATCCGGTTCCTCTTTCCCAAAAAGAAAATAAAGAAACTTTCCGGCATGATGTTAAATGAAGTCAAGGAAGAGGCTGAGCGTAACAGCCTGTCCCTGAAGGAAATAATCGTCCAGGACAATCCATGAAACCTTCCAGGGAAGATCTCAGAAAGAAATTAACGGCCCTGCAATACGAAGTTACTCAGAAAGACGGCACGGAACGTCCCTTTGACAACGAATACTGGGACAACAAAAGGGAAGGGATTTATGTTGATATTATATCAGGAGAACCCCTCTTCAGTTCACTCGACAAGTTTGATTCAGGCACCGGATGGCCAAGCTTCACCCGCCCGCTTGAAGCTGACAATGTTGTGGAAAAGGAGGACAGGAAACTTTTTCTCAAGAGGACAGAGGTGAGGAGCAGGCAGGGGGACTCTCATCTCGGCCATGTATTTGATGACGGCCCCGGACCTGCGGGAAGGCGCTACTGCATGAACTCCGCAGCACTTCGCTTTGTTCCGAGGGAAGACATGGAGAGAGAAGGATACGGCGCATATCTTAAACTTTTCCGTACATAAGATTTCAGATCAGGAAGGAGCATCTTTCGATTTATAATGAGGACTCGTATGCGCCCCATGAGAAAAATAATACTTGCATCGGCATCGCCCCGCAGAAAGGATATCCTTAAAATGACGGGGCTTGATTTCATTGTCTGCGAGAGTAATTATGAAGAAGCGCTTAATCTCTCTTTATCGCCCCGTGCACTTGCAAGATTCCTGTCCCGTAAAAAGGCAGAGGCGGTTGTCCGCAGATACGGAAACGCGCTCATCATAGCAGCCGATACGTTTATTGTATTTAAAAACAGAGTGCTCGGCAAACCACTTAATGACGAAGACGCAGCAAGGATGCTGAGAATGCTGAACGGAAAGGGGCATTCGGTGATCACAGGGTTTTCCATTATTGATACTGCCAGCAATAAAAAATTATCCCGGTCAGTGGAAACGAAGGTATATTTCCGAAAACTCACACAGGAAGAGATAGACGCCTATGTCAGATCAAGGGAGCCTCTCGATAAAGCGGGCGGATATGCAATCCAGGGGCTTGGGGCGGTATTTGTAGAAAAAATTGATGGAGATTTTTTTAATGTAATGGGCCTCCCCCTGTTTGCACTGACCAAAAGTCTCAAAAGGTTCGGGGTACATGTATTGACATAGGAGCCAGCCTGTCTGCTTACATTTGAATTATTGTATTCAGAAAACTCATTGGCACATGCTTCTCACATCAGGAGAGGCACAGGGGTCATCCCCTGCGCTATAATAAACCATTGTGCTTGTAATCGGAAACAGAACCTTCCCCGGTCCCCTTGTCCTTTCCCCCATGGCCGGAATAAGCGACCTTCCCTACCGCCTGATCAACAGGTCCTTCGGATGTGGACTGGCGTTCACAGAGATGATCAATGCCGGCTCCCTTAGTCATAACAGCAGAAAAACACGCGAAATGATTTCTTCACCTGCAGATGACAGACCGTTAGGTGTGCAGATTCTTGGGGCGGATGCCGGGATCATCAGAAGATCGATGGATATGCTGAAAGAATATGACTTTGACATCATAGATTTCAATGCCGCCTGTCCTGCACAAAAGGTTGTATCCAAGGGGAAAGGGGCCGGACTTCTCAGGGAACCTGTGAAGCTGGAAGCCCTTATCAGGGTCATTGTAAAAAACACGGACGTCCCGGTCACGCTCAAGATACGCTCCGGCTGGGATGATACGTCCGTTAATGCAGTAGAAGCAGCCCTCCGTGCGCAGGATGCCGGAGTAAAAGGGCTGTTTATTCATGGAAGGACAAGGGCGCAGGGCTACAGCGGAGCGGTAGACTACAACATAATAAGAGAAGTAAAGGAGTCGCTGGAAATACCCGTCATAGCAAGCGGGGACGGCCTGACTCCTGAACTCATTAAAAAAATGTTTGATAAGACGGGCTGTGACGGCGTGGCTGTGGCAAGGGGTGCCCTTGGCAATCCATGGATCTTTTCCGGAACGGCTGAGCACCTGAAGAGCGGGGCAGTCCCTTTCCGACCTGAAGTTCATGAAATTGTGCGAACTATGAAAAAGCACCTCGCGTTAAATATCTCATTCAACGGGGAGAAGTCCGGCGTGATACGGTTCCGAAAGTTCTTTGCCTGGTATACGAGGGGAATGGCGGTAAAAAATCTAAAAAGCAGGGCATTTCTTGCACGTTCACAGGATGAGATGATCTGCCTCATCGATGAAGTACAGAAGTCAGGGGAATGACCTGTTCTCCTTTATGTTGTTGTACCGGGCCCTCTTTATCGTAAGGCACTCTTCTTTTTCCCCTTAAGCTTTCCTTTGAAAGAACCGTAGGAATATGTAGTAAGAACATCTGCTTTACAGGGAGATTATATTTATGTTCCGGTATCTTTTCATCGAGCTCATTTCATGAGGTACACTGTCCCCGAAGGTGTTTTCCCCGGAACAATTGTAAAAGGACCACATCAGATGAACGTTAAGAGGACAGCTGAAAATACGCGTATTCTTCTTGAATCCGGAACGAATGAACTGGAAATTGTGGAATTTACCGTCAATGGGAATCTCTACGGTATAAATGTGGCGAAGGTACGCGAGATAATCAGATATCCGGACTCGGTCGTTCCTGTTCATGATGCTCATCCATCATTTGAAGGGATGGCGAATATACGCGGCAAGGTGATCCCGCTCATTAATCTCCAAACTCATCTGGGATCGCCGGACGATAGAGACAGGGAATCGTCTTTCATAATTATCAGCGAATTTAACAAGTCCATGGCCGGTTTTTGTGTAAGTTCAGTTGCCAGGATTCACCGTTTGTCATGGAAACAGATAGAATCACCTTCGGGCCTGCTCACCAATGAAGGAGGCTGC
>JBFKMY010000219.1:0-4601 GCA_041629615.1 Thermodesulfovibrionia bacterium
ACACAGGTACTGTTCAGTCAAGCGGATCATATTCAGGAGGCACGCTTGTCAATCTCAATTTTGCGCTTTAATGTTAAAGGAGAGGAAAAGCGCTCAGGCCAGGCCGAGCATGATCTCCCGTTCGTCAATCACTACGCGTTCCACCCTGACAGTGACTGCCTGCCCCACTGCAAAGGATTTCTTGCTGCGGCGGCCTATGAGACGGTAATTTTTTTCATCGAACCTGTAGTAATCATCAGCCATGGATGAGACATGCAGAAAACCCTCTACAAAGATCTCTTTGAGCTGTATCTTTAATCCATGGGACGTTATATTCATGACAATACCTGCAAATTCATCTCCCTCCTTGTCTTTCATAAACCATACCCGCATCGCGTTCACAATTTCTCTCTCCGCTTCGTCAGCAGTTCGTTCGGTTTTGGACGAGTGGACTGCTATTTCGGGCAATATATTTTCAAGATAGGAAATCATCTTGTCTGAAAGCCTGTCTTTTCCGAGGGAATCCTTGAGTATTCTGTGAACGACGAGGTCAGGGTATCTTCTGATCGGCGAGGTAAAATGGGTATAACATTTTGAAGCAAGGCCGAAGTGACCGATGTTTTCCGTAAAGTATCTGGCCTGCTTCAGGGAGCGCAGGAGGAGAATATTAAGCAGGGATTCTTCTGCCGTGCCTTTTACCTGTTTGAGGATGGAGTGAAAGACCTGGGTGCCTGATTTCCTGACATTAAGACCAAAGGCGCTGAAGATGGGTTTAAGTTCCTCAATCTTTGCTGCATCGGGTTTTTCATGGACCCTGTAGAGAGAGGGTATCCCCAGATGTTCGAGTCGTGATGCTACCGTTTCATTGGCTGCTATCATGAAATCTTCAATCAGCATATGGGCCAGGTTGCGTTCTGCGCGTATGATCGACTCCGGCCGTCCCTGGAGATCCAGCAGGATCTCAGGCTCAGGAAGATCAAAGTCAAGACTGCCGCGCCTGATCCTGTTTTTTCTGAGAAGAGAAGACACTTCGTTCATGTGTTCAAAGCTCTCAAGCAGGGAGCTGAACCGCTCACGTTCTTTACGATCATTATCACCGAGAATTTTTTTGACCATCGTATAGGTCATTCTCTCATTGCTGTGAATGATGCTTGGATAAAAAGCGCTGTCCCTGATATGTCCTTCTCTGTCAATGTGCATCTCCACGGTAAAGGTAAGCCTGTCCTGCTTTGGAACAAGACTGCACAGGTCATTTGATAATTTTTCCGGAAGCATGGGGATCACGCTGCCGGGAAAATAAACACTTGTCCCCCTTCGCCGCGCCTCAAGGTCAAGGACCGAGTCCCAGGGAACGTAATGGCTGACATCAGCAATATGCACATAAAGGACATATCCGTCGCTGTTTTTTCTGATAGAGACAGCATCATCGAAATCTTTTGCTGTTTCACCGTCAATGGTCACGGTCAGAAAGTCCCTGCAGTCAACGCGTCCCGGAGTTTTTTTACTCTGTGAAAGCTTTTTCACCGCCGAAAGAACCGGGGAAGGGAAACGGCGCGGCAAAGAATATTCCTCAATAATGATGTCCGTTTCATAGCGCGGTTCAGTGACGGCGGGGAGAATTTTTATGATCCTGCCCTCAGGCGGGCTTGTCGCTGTCGGGAAAGACGTTATTTCAACGGCCACCGTATCGCCGCTTTTGGCCTTGCCCCTGTTTTTGGGAGCGACAAGGACGTAAAAGGGGGCGCTTTTGCCCTTTGGTTTGACATAGAACATATTTTTTTCATGGCAAAGCTCGCCGATAATTTTCTTTTGACCCCTCTCAAGTATTTTAATAATACTGCCTTCTCTCTTCACCGGGCTTTCTACACGTGCAACAACACGGTCTCCTGACATGGCTCCCATTGTTTTTCTTGGCGGGATAAAGATGTCCCTGTCCCCGGATTTTTCAGGAATCACAAATCCATATCCATCCCTGTGGGCCTCAAAACTGCCGGTTACGAGATTCATTTTTTCAGCCGGTCCGTAGCTGCCGGACTTTGTTTTAAATATATCTCCGGACCGCGTCAATGAGCGGAGAATTCTCTTGAGCGTGCGCAGTTCAGTTTTCTGAATGTTGAGTGCTTTAGCAATATCTCTCAGGCTTAGGGGCCGGGAAGATTTTGCTCTGAGAAAATGAAGAATGGACTCTTTGTCTATGGTTGATTTTTGAGGCATAGGAGATTATAGCATAATGAGAAATGACAAATTGCAAAAGGAATAAGTACCAGATAGCAAGAATCAAAATACAAATAAATTCCAATGTAGAATCACCGGGGCTTCAAACTCCTATAATCATTGCTGTTTATTGTTGTCTGGAATTTTATAATTGTGATTTATTTGTATTTTGGTACCTGTTATTTGGAATGTCTCCTCAAGGCTTAAATCGGATATAACACATTGAGGAAATCGATTACATATCTTGTGGTCATTATCGTGTTTACAGCACGTTACTCCCCTTTGCTACTCACCCGGTCTATTATCTCTTTTACCATTGCATCGACTGTTGCCTCTCGGGGCATAATATGAACTTTCAAGCCCTCCTTTTCCACGGCCCTGGCCGTTACCGGGCCGATAACTGCAATGATAACATCCTTTAAAAGTGAGAGGGCATCTTCTCCCATTATTTCCATATAGTTATTAAACGTTGCTGCACTGGTAAATGTTGCTATGGATATTTTCCCCTCTTTGAGAAATCTCTTCAGTCTCTTGCCGTGGATATCGGGCTTGACCATTTTGTATGCCGTGAAAACATCGATCTCTCCTCCCAGTTCCCTGACTCTCTGAGGAAATACTTCCCGTGCTTTTTCCGCCCTTGGAAGAAGGATACGCACACCTTTCAGGCTGTTCTCCGCACTGCTTTGTCCGGCAAAGGCCTCAATCAGTCCCTCTGCATTAAATTTCTCAGGAACAAGATCCACCCTGATTCCGTACTTCTTTATTGCCGATGCGGTTTTTGAGCCTACTGCGCAAATCCTGACCCCTTTCAGGTCCCGTATGTCACGTTTTCTGTCCATCAACCGCTGAAAGAAGAACTTTACCCCATTTACACTGGTAAACACCAGCCAGTGATAGGCATCAATTTTTTCTATGGCCCGGTCAAGCTCTGCCCAGTCATCGGGGGGTACGATCTCAATTGTATGAAACTCAATAATTTCAGCGCCCAGTTGTGCGAGCGGCTCGAATCCGGCGGTATGTTCCCTTGTGACCAGGACGCGCTGCCCGAACAGAGGTTTTTTTTCATACCATTTGAGGGTATCTCTGAGTTTAACAACGTCTCCAACGACCATGACTGCAGGGGGTCTGATTTCATTTGCCTTCACAACATCAGAAATAGTATTCAGTCTCCCCGTGATGGTTGTCTGGTCGGCCCGCGTACCCCAGCGAATGACCGCAACGGGGGTCTCCGGGTTTCTGCCGTTTTCTATAAGCCTCTTGCATACCATGGATATGTTTTTAACCGTCATGAGGAAAACAATTGTTCCCACGCCGGTCGCAAGCCGTGCCCAGTCAATTGAGCTTTCCTTTTTTGTGACATCTTCATACCCCGGGACAATGGCAAGTGATGATGAATAGGACCTGTGTGTAAGGGGTATTCCGGCATAGGCAGGAGCAGCAATGGCTGAACTGATACCGGGCACAACTTCAAATTCTATCCCTTCCTTTACAAGGACTTCTGCCTCTTCTCCTCCCCTGCCGAATACAAAAGGATCGCCTCCCTTAAGACGACAGATCGTCTTGCCCTCCCGAGCTTTTTCCACAAGGGTCTGGTTGATCCTCTCCTGTGTCATGTCGTGTTTGCCGCCACGCTTGCCTGCGTAAATAAATTCAGCATCGTGGTTTATATAATTCAATACCTGGGCGTTCAAGTGAAAATCATAGACCACCACATCGGCAATCTGAAGACACCTCAGGCCCTTTACCGTAAGGAGACCGATATCTCCGGGGCCGGCACCTACTATATAAACTTTACCTATCATGACTTATTGCAGACTGGAATAATTTTTCCGAGATTACACGACATTCATAATAACACAATTATCCTCAGTTAAGACAGAATTTCAAAATGATTAAGGAAGTTGCGCATTGGTTAATGTAACAACTTCATTGAACAATGAATTAATGCTCCTGTCTTTTCATTATTGATCATATCAGGAGCATCCAGAAGAAATGTTACGGAAAGGTAACAGGAATTTCATTGTTCTTTTAATAGCACCTTAAATATACAGGGTAATCGGATGCACTCCTGTCTTATTACTTTTAAATGTTAATAATGGTGGAGCATTCAACACTCCGGGGGCGACATATTCGGGATAGGAAATCGTGCGTAACACAAACCGGTAGCCCATCTTCTTAAGCCAGTCATCTACCAAATCTTCCCATTCTTCAGGCACAGGCGATGATTTAGCATTAAACGAGGAGATATGCCATTTTAGAGATTCATTAAAGATATACTTAACGTCCTGCCGGCTATACCCTTGTTTCTCTTTCCATCTAAGAAATGTTCCACATATTTCAAAACTTAATGGTGCCCTTTTCCAGGCATCTTTCACCCCACAATCATGTATTCTCTGCGGATACAAGTC
>JBFKMY010000220.1:0-4583 GCA_041629615.1 Thermodesulfovibrionia bacterium
ATCACGGCAACGCAGATGCTCGAATCCATGAGATGCCATTTAAGACCGACACGGGCCGAGATAACAGACGTGGCGAATGCCGTCATTGACGGATCAGATGCTCTTATGCTTTCCGCCGAAACATCAACCGGAAAATACCCCGTGAACGCCGCAAGAATGATGAGAAAGATAATTAAGACAACGGAAAAGCAGGTCGCCGGAGTTATTTCTCGGGATCTCTTTGATATCACCTCAGAACACAGGTTAAGCCGCGCGGCTGCTGACGCTGCAGTCAGAGCTGCCGGGGATGTAGGAGCCAAATGTATAACCGCCTTTACCCGCTCAGGCTTCACTGCCCTGCTTTTATCAAAATTCAGGCCCTCTGCACCCATAATCATGAAGAAGGGAAGGGTTACGGGTCAGGCAGGATTCCCGTGCTTAATTGAGAACACATCTTTATTGATCTCTCTCACATCCATTTCTTCCGCCTGAAGTAGAACAGCATCCCCACGCCAACACTTACCATCAATGCAACGGCAAACGGATATCCCAGATACCAGTTCAGCTCCGGCATATTGAACGGACTTTTTTCAGGATTGAAATTCATCCCATAGATGCCGGCTATAAACGTTAACGGGATGAAAATCGCGGCAAAGATCGTGAGCACTTTCATAATTTCATTCATGCGGTTGCTGACGCTCGACAGATAGACATCAAGCATACCGGATATCATGTCCCTGAATGTCTCTACTGTATCTATTACCTGAATGGTATGATCATAGAGATCACGGATGTATATATTGGTCGTTTCTTTCAGTAAGGGGGTTTCCTCCCGCTCCAGTCCGCTGATGATTTCCCTTAATGGCCAGACCGACTTGCGGAGATAGATCATCTCTTTTTTCAGGTCATGAATTTGCTGCAGGGTATCGGGAGAAGGGTTGGTCACCAGTTCCTCTTCCATGTCCTCGATCACTTCGCCAATGCTTTCAAGGACAGTAAAGTAGTTATCCACTATTGAGTCCAGGAGCGCATAGGCCAGATAGTCAGCGCCCGCTTTTCTTACTTTCCCCTTGCTGTTTTTAATCCGGTTTCTGAGGGGATCGAAGATATCACCCTTTCGTTCCTGGAATGTGATGACATAATTCTCCCCCAGTATGAGGCTCATCTGCTCTGCGCCGAGTTTATTCTCCTCGCCGTTATAGGTGAGCATCTTAAGCGAGATAAAGAGGTAATTATCAAATATGTCCATTTTCGTCCGCTGATGGGTGTTCAGGATGTCTTCCACGATGAGAGGATGCCACCCGAAGCAGTTCCCCAGTTCCTGAACGACCGGGCCCTCATGCAGGCCGTCCACGTTTATCCACGTCACGGTGGGCTTTTCTTTATAGGAAAAACACTCTTCAGCCCTGTCGAGCTCTTTTATTTCGCAGTTGTCTGCATCATAGTCGATAACAGTTATTCTAATTTCTTCGACCTTTTTTTCGCCCACAAAGTAAGGCGTACCGGGTGACATACCGGCCTTTTTTGAGACCTGCTGGAAAAGTTTGACCATGAATTTCTCCCTTCATGAAAAATACTATGGATTATTACGTCAGGATATGTTTATTGTATATCAATTATACTATCACTCACCCAACTCTATGTCAGTTGATATTTGAGTGTATGTGTATAATATATCGTTGTCAATAAGACGAAAAATTGATACTATGTACAAATCAGTGATAGAAGGGCGAGAACATGGATGTAAATAAAGGCGGAAATAAAAGGGTCATCATAGAAAATGTGAGGCCCCAGATAGACGGCGGTCGTTTTCCGATCAAGCGCGCGGTGGGGGAGAAGGTGATGCTGAGTGCCGACATCTTTTCCGATGGCCATGACACCGTCTCAGCGCAGATATGTTTCAGAGGACCGGACGATAACAACTGGAAATATGCTCCCCTGGAATTCACGGGAAATGACCTCTGGACCGGAGAGTTCACCGTCTCTGATCTCGGCGTCTACCGTTACACTGTCCGGGGATGGGTCAACCATTTCAGGACCTGGCAAAAGGACCTTGTAAAAAAATTCGACGCCGGTCAGGACATAGGGGTCGACCTGCAGGTCGGCCTTGAGTTTATCACAGAGGCGGAAGATAAAGCAGACACCGATGATAAGAAAAAGCTGGTTGATATTGCAGAGACCATAGGTGGTGGTGATGATGCATTCAGCGTTATCGCTGCAACAGGCGGTGACCTGACTGAACTGATGGACCGCTATGCCGACCTCTCGTCTGCAACTCTCTATGAGAAAGAGCTGGCGGTCGTTGTGGACCGTAAGAAGGCGGTATTCAGCGCCTGGTATGAACGCTTTCCCCGCTCCTGTTCACCTGAACCGGGGAGGCACGGTACGTTTAAGGACTGCGAGGCCATTCTGCCTGAAATAGCACGTATGGGTTTTGATGTCCTGTATCTTCCGCCGATTCATCCCATAGGCATGACAAAGCGGAAGGGAAAAAACAACAACCCTGTATGCGAAGAAGGCGACGTGGGAAGCCCCTGGGCCATAGGCTCTGCGAAAGGCGGACACAAGGCCATTCATCCTGAACTGGGGACACTGAAAGATTTTCAGCATCTGGTCAGCTCGGCAAAGGACTTCGGCATAGACATCGCCATGGACATCGCCTTTCAGTGCTCCCCCGATCATCCCTATGTAAAAGAACATCCGGAGTGGTTCAAGTGGCGGCCTGACGGGACCGTGCAGTTTGCTGAAAACCCTCCCAAAAAATATGAGGACATTATCCCCATTAATTTTGAAATCGACCGGTGGGAGGAATTGTGGGACGAGCTGAAGTCAGTGTTTCTTTTCTGGATAAAGAAGGGGATAGGGATATTCCGCGTTGATAATCCGCACACAAAGGCCTTCCCCTTCTGGGAGTGGGTCATTAATGACCTTAAAAAAGAGTACCCTGACCTGATCTTTCTGGCAGAGGCATTCACGAGGCCGAAGGTTATGTACCGCCTCGCAAAGCTCGGCTTCACCCAGTCATATACGTACTTCACATGGAGAAATACAAAGTGGGAATTCACGGAATACATGAACGAACTTGTCAGAACGGAAGTCCGTGAATACCTGAGGCCGAATTTCTGGACGAACACGCCGGACATCCTCCCGGAACACCTGCAGTACGGGGGCAGGCCCGCATACCTTATGCGGCTCGTGCTCGCTGCGACCCTTTCTTCAAATTACGGCATATACGGACCTGCTTTCGAGCTCTTTGAGCAGCAAGCCATAGAGGGGAAGGAAGAATACCTGTACTCGGAAAAATACGAAATCAAACAGTGGGACTGGGACAGGGAAGGAAACCTGAAGGATTTTGTCTCAAGAATCAATACAATTCGAAAAGAAAACCCGGCCCTTCAGGATACATGGAATGTAAAATTTTATGACGCAGACAATGATTATCTCATGTGCTACTGCAAGACGAATGAAGATTTATCCAACATTATCATTGTTGCGGTGAATCTTGATCCCTATCATACACAGGGCGGGTGGGTGAATATTCCTATTTCTGAATTAGGAGTTGATCCGCACCAGCCGTACCTGGTACATGACCTGCTGAGTAACGACAAATTCATCTGGCACGGCGAAAGAAATTATATTCAACTTGACCCTGCTATTGTTCCGGCCCATATCTTCAGGGTGAGAAAGAAAATGAAACGCGAACATGACTTTGATTACTTTATGTAAGAGGGAATAATCATTGCCGAAAAAAAAGAGCTATTTTGAAGACGATCCTCTCTGGTATAAAGACGCCATAATATACGAGCTGCATGTCAAGACGTTCCATGACAGTAACGGCGACGGCATCGGCGACTTCAGGGGTCTCATCCGGAAGCTCGACTATCTCTCGGACCTCGGGATAACTGCCATCTGGCTCCTCCCTTTTTATCCATCGCCCCTGAAAGACGACGGGTATGACATTGCCGACTACTTCAATGTGAACCCCCAGTTCGGCACTCTCAGGGACGTTAAGGACTTTCTCAGCGAGGCCCACAAAAGGGGGATCCGCGTCATAAACGAGCTTGTGCTGAACCACACATCGGACCAGCACGCATGGTTTCAGAAGGCAAGGAGGGCAAAGTCCGGTTCCGCCATGAGGAACTATTATGTATGGAACGACACCCCGGAAAAATACCAGGACGCACGGATCATATTCAAGGACTTTGAACCGTCCAACTGGTCATGGGACCCGGTAGCCAAACAGTATTACTGGCACAGGTTTTACTCCCACCAGCCGGACCTGAATTTTGAGAGCCCGAACCTCATGAAGGCCGTCCAGAGGGCCCTTGACTTCTGGTTTCAGATGGGGATAGACGGGATGCGCCTGGACGCAATCCCCTACTTATATGAAAAAGAGGGGACGAACTGTGAGAACCTGCCTGAGACATATGAGGTGCTCAGGAAGCTCAGAAAGTATTTGGACGGCAGACATAAAAATAAGATGTTTCTTGCAGAGGCAAACCAGTGGCCCGAAGACGCTGTTGCGTATTTCGGAGACGGCGACATGTGCCATATGGCGTTTCACTTTCCCCTGATGCCCAGGATGTTCATGGCCCTTCAGATGG
>JBFKMY010000221.1:0-4578 GCA_041629615.1 Thermodesulfovibrionia bacterium
ATTCAGATTCTTTGTGCGAGGGATAACTTGGGGAAGAGGGATAGGATTGAATAAAATGTCAATTATCAAGTCTGCCTCATTTTTATTTATGTGAAATATGTAGACCTGTCACCACCTATGATATATCATTGTTAAGATTGACCCCGGGAACATCTGAAATGAGTAGACACCGCCCATTTTGTCATTCTCCGGTTTACCCGGGGAATCCCGTTCCTTTTAAGACGCTAAAATTAAAGACCTGACACTACTCCGGTTCTCATTCTGCTACAATTCTGCTACAGTTAAAACATTGATAACATCATAATTTTATTGAAGGTAATTATGAAGCCAGAAGGGAAATATGAAGGTTTTGAACTTGGCCCTATCCGTCCACCGAGTGAAGCAAAGAGCCTGCTGTTAAGGATTACGCGAAACTGTCCCTGGAACAGGTGCAAGTTCTGCAGCCTGTATAAAGGAGAAAAGTTCAGTATCCGTCCGGTTAGCCATGTTCTAAAAGATATTGACTTGATCAAAGAGTATGCTGATCTCATTCAACGAAGTGATATGCAGTCCGGCAGTGAAGCACGGCGGGAGTTAATGAAATTTCAGGACGGGCTTTCTGAAAATGAATGGATAGCTTTTGATATTACCCTGAACTGGGTGCGAAACGGAATGAAGTCCATATTTCTGCAGGACGCCAACAGCCTCGCCATGAAGCCCGATAACCTGGTGGCAATACTAAAGCATCTCAGCAAGACCTTCCCCCAGGTTGAGCGCATAACGAGCTATGCCCGCTCACAGTCGATTGCAGGAATCAGCAATGATGACATGGCCCGTATTGCTGGAGCGGGTTTAAACAGGATTCATATCGGGATGGAATCAGGCTCTGATGAGGTGCTGGCCTTTGTAAAGAAAGGCGTTGACAAGGAAACGCATATAATGGCCGGGCAGAAAGTGAAGCTGGCAGGGATTGAGCTGTCGGAGTATTATATGCCCGGGGTTGGAGGCAGGAAGCTCTCCAGAGTAAATGCCCTGGAGACAGCCGACGCAATGAATATGATCAACCCTGATTTTATACGTATCAGGACGCTTGCAGTCCCGGAGGAGGTCGAGCTGTTTGAGGATATTCAGGCAGGCAGGTTTATAAAAATGGGAGACATCGAGATGGCGAAAGAGCTGCTTCTTTTTCTTGAGCACCTCAATGGAATGAGCAGCACAATAAAGAGCGACCATATCCTGAACCTGTTTCAGGAGATCGAGGGTCAACTGCCCGATGATAAGGAAAGGCTCACCGCGCCTGTTAAGAGATTCCTCTCAATGGACAAGCAGAAGCAGTTGATTTATATGGCCGGCAGAAGGGCAGGGGTGTTCAGATGTCTCGATGATATAAGTGATCCTGTGCGGATGAGGCATGCTGAAAACACTGTGAAATCATACTGCATCACTCTCAATAATCTGGATGACTTTACCGCTGAGATGATGAAGAAGTTCATATAATAATGAAGAATAATAAAGAGAGACTATTGAGCAATTTCTTATTATCTATCATCCCTTGATTATAGAGAGTAAACTGTATATATTAGATACCTTATTATAAAATAAGTTTAAAGTGAGAATAGATTATGGGATGGCTCTTCGGCGCAGGTTTGGGATGGTTTGTAGGTGGTCCCCTTGGCGCCATTGTGGGTGCCGCAATTCAATCGGCACTTTCCAGCAGGACGCAAAAACAGTTAAGAGGCAGCCAGGCGCAGACTAATGCCGAAGCGATATTTGTCACCAACCTTGTTGCCATCATGACGAAGATATGTATGGCCGATGGCCATATAAGCAGGGAAGAGCGAAATGTTATCCATAATTTCTTTGCAAAATCCCTCGGTTATGGCGGTGAAGAGCTGAGATTTATCGATGCCATCATTAATGAGACAGACAGGAGGGACCCTGACCTAAGACAGATCTGCCTTGCCATTGATAAATTTGCCAACCATGAACAGCGATTTGTTTTGCTTGACCTTGCCTACAACATTGCAGCTGTCGACCATGTTATTACTGATGGTGAACAGAGAGCCATTGATGAAATTGTCTCTGCATTCAATCTGTCCCATGAAGAACATGAAAGTATCAAGGCAAGACACCCCATTGCCAAAGCGGGTGATCATTACACAGTTTTAGGTGTTGACAGCAGCGCCAGCAACGAGGAACTCAAAAAGGCCTACATACATCTGGCCAAGCAATACCACCCCGACAAGGTCAGCCATCTTGGTGCGGAACTGGTTGAGTTTGCCCACCAGAAATTTCAGGAGATTAACGAAAGTTATCAGGCTTTAAGAAATCAGAGGGGATTTTAACACGATTTTTGGGGTGGTGTCTGGTCTACGATCTTCAGTGGATGGTATCATGTCCAAACATTTCACAGTGTGTCCAGGGTCACATCTTTTATCGTGACGGGTTACATTGAGCTTCTAAGGGGACGTTGTTGACTCCTTGAACTAATTCCGTGCTTTTTCATTAATCTCAACAAACGGCTAAGGGGTCAGGTGTGATAGGTGGTGTCAGTTCTCCATGTTTCAGATATTGACTGTTCCCGCATTTTATATGGGTAATCAGCATGAACCAGTTTAAGGGCTAGACGTGACCCACAGATGACCCCATGGATTCCGCGGACATAATCACTCAGGGGCCTGTGATTCATGAATTTTTGCGCATCTGTTCATGCCCCTGAATCTGTGATAGACTGCTTTTATATGAACATCTTTCATACACACAGGGCTGGGGTTGGATCTTTTATCGTGACGATTATCAGCGATCAGCTTTCAGCTTTCAGCTAAAAAAATATGAACTGCAAATTACTAAGTAGTTATTAAGACATGGATTTGGGGTGCGGGGTCAGAGGTCAGGGGAACAAATCATGAAACGGGCCACTCATATAAACGAGTGTAAAATGCAGACGTGATCCCACGGTCCCTTTTTTTAACAGGGGAGGTTAAACATGGTTAAGAAAATCATAGTGTGCATGGCAGCTGTTGTAATTTTTATCAGCGCTGAACATATTATTGCCCGGGGCATGGGTGATACACCTGATTTACCTGCAAGAGAAAGTCCGCCAATTCCAAAAACAGATACGGAAAAAAGGATTCTTGATGTGCTGGATGATATGTTCAGGAATCAGCGGCAGGGGATGATGAATGTTCCGCCTGCTGACGGCAGATTGCTGCGGCTGCTCACCGAGACAACTGATGCCAGACACGTTGTGGAGATCGGGACATCAAACGGTTACTCAGGGATCTGGATCTGCCTCGGCCTGGTACATACAGGCAGCAAACTGACTACGTATGAAATCGATGCAGGCAGGGCGGCTTTGGCCCGTGAAAACTTCAAGCGGGCCGGAGTTGAACACATGATTACACTGGTGGAGGGCGATGCCCATGATGAAGTCACCAAACTGAAAGAACCAATAGATATTCTGTTTCTTGATGCAGACAAATCCGGTTACATTGACTATCTCAATAAACTGTTACCGCTCATCCGGCCGGGTGGACTTATCGTGGCCCACAATATGGTCTATCCCCCACCGGACCCGCGATATATCAAAGCCATAACCACCAATCCCCGTCTGGAAACGATATTCCTGAACATGCACGCTGCGGGCATCGCTGTTACGCTCAAGAAAAGGTAAGAGGTGTAGTGGGTGGTCTCTACTCATCATATGAATTACGAATAAAGGGACAGAGAATAACGATTGACGGGTCACGAACCACAAGTGATGAACTCTTATTGCTTCGTAAATCGTATATCGAACATCGCTTTGGCTGAATACGCATTAAAAAACAAATAAATCACAATCAGGAAATCCGAAACAGAAAAACATGATTTCCAGGGCCCTGGAACTTTGGTCATTAAGAATCGGGATTTGGTGACTGGCATTTGTGTCCTGAGCGGAATGACCTGGAGAAAGACAGGATAAGCCGTTACAGCACTTGTATACGCTCTTAGTGTTCAGGGAACTTCATCACCCCAGTTCCAGGTGTAATGAATCCTTTGCCCGGAAAGGGGAAACCACTCAATGGTTATATCGGGCAGGACCAACACCGCACAGCAGTGGTTAAACCGTGTACTGCCGGGATTGATGACCATCGTGTCCCCAAGCTGCTGCGCAAACACCTGGTGGGTATGACCAATGATAAGCACGTCATAAGCAAAGTCAGTCAACTGTTCCGTCCAGACCTTTTTTTCCTCCTCAATAACATTGCCATGTTCATCCAGCAGCCGTATGCCTTTTATCATGGAGTGCGGCGGGCCCGCGTGCACCATGTAAAGGCGTTTGCCTTCCCTCTCTTCCCGTATGACCGGCGGCAGTTTTTTTATATAGTCATTTGTCGGTGACACCACCGCATGATCTGCGTTGTCAAGATGCCACCGGTCATGGTTGCCGCAAACCGCCCGGCAGCCGCTGTCTTTCAGCAACTCCACTGTTCTGTCCAGGTGCGTCCCGTAACCGGCGATATCTCCGGTGCACCAGATCGCATCAACTTTTTCCTGTCTGAACAGAGCCAGAGCGCGGGACAGCGGTTCAGGCGTTGCATGAGGATCTCCAACTAAGCC
>JBFKMY010000222.1:0-4542 GCA_041629615.1 Thermodesulfovibrionia bacterium
ACGAGATTCGGCATATCACTTGAAAGCCCCCTGCTGAAGAGGTTTGACAGCCTCATCAGAAAGAAGGGCTACGCGAGCCGCAGCGAGGCCATCAGGGACCTGATAAGGAACAGCCTTGTAACCGAGGAGTGGGAGTCATTCACCACAGAAACAGTCGGGACGATTACCCTCGTATATTCCCATGATACAAGGGAACTGAGTGACACGCTCAACGATCTGCAGCACCATTACCACAGGCTGGTCATGTCAACCATGCATATTCATCTCGACGGGCACAACTGCCTTGAGGTCATAGTTGTAAAGGGCAGGGCAAAGGATATCAGGACTGTAGCGGACAGGCTGATCGGAACAAGAGGGGTCAAGCATGGAAAGCTTGCGGTGACCACCACAGGAAAACGTCTCAAATAATTTTTTTAACTACATAGTAGCACGTAATAAATATTAGTAACACCATGTGCATAAGAGTGAACAATGATGAGCCTGAAACTTCATTTGAGGTTTAAATGCATATACCCGATGGATATTTGAGCCCGCAAACCTATGTGCCCCTTTACGGTGTGTCGATCCTCTGCTGGGCGGTTGCGCTGAAGAAGCTGAAAAGGGGGCTTTCCACAAAACATGTTCCCTATCTGGCGATGGCCGCTGTCTTTTCCTTTCTCATTATGATGTTCAATATCCCCATTCCGGGAGGCACCACGGGCCATGCGGTTGGCGCGGGGATTATCGCGGTCCTTCTGGGGCCATGGACTGCTGTTATTGCTGTTTCAGTTGTTATCATCATTCAGGCGCTGATCTTTGCGGACGGGGGAATCACCACACTCGGAGCGAACTCCTTTAACATTGCCGTTGTAATGCCCTTTGTTGCCTTCCGGGTGTTCAGGATGGTCAGAGGAAGTTCGGTCAGCCCGGCAAGATTGTCCATAGCTGCTTTTCTTTCCGGGTATGTCAGTCTGACTGTTTCAGCCATAATCGTTGCTTTTCAACTGGGTATCCAGCCGTTGATAGCGCATGACCCGGCAGGTCAGCCGCTCTACGCACCCTATCCCCTTTCTGTAGCCCTTCCTGTCATGGCGCTGCAGCATTTGCTGCTTTTTAGCATTGTAGAAGGTATAGTTACGGTACTTCTTTTCAGGTATTTTATGAAGAATGAGCCAGCACTGCTCGCTGTAGCGTCTGGAAAGGAGAGATGATTTGACAAAGACCCAGAAAAGACTCTGGACAGGACTTTTTATAATGGCACTGATTTCCCCGCTCGGTATTCTCCTGCCTGAGTATTTACATTCCGGTGATGCATGGGGTGAGTGGGGGACGGACACCCTTGAAAAACTTCTCGGTTATGTGCCGGAGGGCCTGAAAAAATATACAGACCTGTGGAAGGCGCCCGTGCCGGACTATACCTTTGGGGATAACGACAGTTCCATGGCTGTGAAGGCTATATCCTATCTTGCGTCAGGAGTGCTGGGTATCCTTGCGGTCGCCCTTGTCGTATATCTGATTTCACGGATGGTGGTTGGAAATGAAAAGTAAAATCCCTGCTTTTTTACTTGAGCAGCCATCTGCAGCTCCTTATTCAAGGAGGCGGGGGAACCTGAGAATATCTTTCCTCGAAAAAGGCATAAAACACATGGCAGAAGTTATCAGGTCAGGTTATATTCAGTGGGAGTTTGCCCCGGCGGATGGTTTTTTTCAGAAGATCGATGCCCGGATAAAAGTCATCTTTCTTCTCCTGTATATAATTATTGTAAGCCTGAAGCGGGAAATAATGCCGGAGGTCCTGATCGGGGGCTTTGTGTTTATTCTTGTGTTGATATCACGCCTGCATATTGTACGTTTTTATAAAAGGGTCTTCTTCCTCGGGTTTTTTTTCGGGTTTCTCATAGCACTCCCTTCTGCATTGAATATCATCACCAGGGGAAACATTGTCTTTCCTTTATTCAATTTATCAAAGGACCATAGTTTCTGGATCTATCATGTCCCCGGTGAGATAGGCATTACCGCAGAGGGGATCAATGTCGTTGTCATGCTTACCTTAAGGGTACTAAACTCAGTCTCGATTGCGTATCTGGTCTTATATACAACGCCGTTCCCTGATATTATCAGGGCACTGAAGGTCCTGAAAGTTCCTGATACTTTTCTCATCGTTATAACCCTTGCCTACAAGTATATATTCATATTTACAAGGACAGTTGAAGACATGTACCTTGCCAAAAAAAGCAGAATGGCCGGACAGGTGAATAATGCCGATGCCCGGGGATGGGTTGCCGGGCGTATGGGATTTGTATTCAACAGGACAAGGCTCCGGTGCGAAGAGATCTTCAAGGCAATGACCGGCAAAGGATTTTCTGAGGATATTAAATTATATGAAGCAGGGAACCTGGATTCCCGTGATATTGCGACAGGCTGTGTGCTTCTCATGATCGGCGGGGTCTTTTTATGGATGTGAGCTAATATGGAAAATATCATAGGCCTCGAACAAATCAGTTACCGTTATCACGACAGGATTCCTGCTCTCTGCGATATCTCTCTCACCATTAAAGAAAGAGAGAGATTTGCCGTTATCGGTGCAAACGGGACAGGCAAGTCCACCCTGCTGCAGATCATGGGCGGCCTTGTGCAGCAGTCTGCAGGAACGGTCTTTTTCAGGGGAAATGAGGTGTCAGAGCAGGCGCTGAGAAACAGGAGTTTCCTCAGGTTTTTCAGAGAGCGGGTAGGGTATGTATTTCAGGACTCCGATGTACAGCTGTTCTGTCCGACGGTACTTGATGAGCTCCTCTATGCCCCCCTTCAGCTTGAGGTCAATGAAGACGTGGCCATGGACAGGGCGCTGGAAGTATTGAAAATGCTCGATCTGGAGAACCTTAAGGACAGGCCCTCCTACATGTTGTCGGGAGGGGAGAAGAAGAAGGTGGCCATCGGTTCGGTTTTGACGATGAATCCGGAGGTCCTGCTGCTTGATGAGCCGACGAACGGCCTTGATCCGAGGACCCAGTGCTTTCTTGTTGAGCTTATGCTTGCCCTCAATGAATCAGGGAAGACGCTTGTGATAGCAACCCATGACCTCTCACTCGTGGCAGAACTGGAGGCAAAGGTCGCTCTTCTGTCCGAAGAGCACAGAATCGAAAAGGTGGGCAGGTCCGATGAGATATTGAAGGATGATGACCTGCTGCTCAAAGCAAACCTTATTCATGCGCACACCCATTATCATGGTGACAGGGCACATAAGCATCTCCATTCTCATTATTTTTTCCACAAGCATGAGCAGGACAACAGCGCACACTCAGCGCAAAACCGGGGTAAAGTATATCCAGACAATTCTTAATGTTTTTATCCCGGAGATCGTTGCCATGCGCTTTGAGAACTGCTGACATTGCAGGATTGACTCCTGAGAGGTTGACATCATAAAAATATATGAGAAAATATGTTCAGATTACTGTCATGAAGGGATAAAGCCATTACAGAGCAAAGGAGGGAATAATATGAAAAGAAGCTGGATTACATTATTGTTGCCATTGATCATTGTAGTATGTGCGGGAGGTATTGCTTTTACTGATTCCGGGGGAATAAAGGCAATAAAAGCTGAGGCAGTGATTAAGGGGTGCACTGACTCCGGTATACACGGTAAGGCGACGCTGAAGGAGAAAAGGTCAGAAGAAGGAGTTAAACTGGTTGATGTACATCTCAAGGTCACGGGATTAACTGATGGAAAGCATGCTGTGCATATCCATGAAACTGCACAGTGCGAGCCCTGCGGTGAAGCAAAGGGACATTTTGATCCCGGCCCACACGGTTTCACAAACCCCGACGGCAATCATCCCTTTCACTCAGGAGACCTTATCAATATTGACTCGAAAAACGGGACAGGAGTTATGGAGACAGTAACGAGCAGAATAACGCTCTCTCCGGGACCGCTCAGTATCTTTGATCAGGACGGCAGTGCATTCATCATTCACGCAAACCGTGATACCTATTGTCCTGAAGGAGTGGTATCAGGCTGTGCCGGCGGGCCCCGCGATGCCTGTGGTATAATAATAAAATCGAAGGACTAACTTCCCGGATGATGGGGAAACCGGTCAGAACGGCTTACTTTAATTAATGGAGTCAATCTGTCCGTTTTGCCATTATGACAAGAGATTTGCCATAATGGCATTATATCAGGGGAGTAATTTATCCTGAATGCATTATTATTCATAATGTTATTTCCGGGCACTTTTCTTGCATGTATTTCGCTGAGAATGTTTGTATTTACCTTACTTAGATAGATCTATAAGAACCATTTTTTAAATTCAGGAGGGAGACTATGTTGAAGAGCAAAAGTATGATGGTGTTTTCATTTTGTACACTACTTATCTGCCTGCTGGGATTTTCGAGCCCTGCAGAGGCGCAGTGCACGGACGCAGACGGCGATGGCTACAATGCGGAGGTATGGTGTGCGCCGGTGGATTGTAATGACAATGATCCGACGGTCTATCCGGGTGCTCCCGAAATATGCGATGGTAAAGATAACAACTGTGACTACTGGAAGCCGCCAAGTGAAGTAGACAA
>JBFKMY010000223.1:0-4515 GCA_041629615.1 Thermodesulfovibrionia bacterium
AATTTCATCTTTTACTTATATAATTATTAGCATGTGTTATATTATAAGTTTACAAGGTCTTATAACAAAGGTATAATTTAGCACATGAAGAAAATTACAATATTTTTTTTAATTGTTATTGCATTGGTTGCAGGATACCTGTTCGGGAACAGAACCAATATCCTGTCAAAATCGTCATCGCAGACTCCCTATACCTATAATCTCCAGCTGCCCAAAGAGGTATCAGGAGGCAATACGGCCTTTTCCGGTGTCGTCAACGTTATCAGCCCTGTGGTGGCCAATATTTCCACTTCAAAAACTGTTGCAGGGAAAGACTCCCCCCTTCCTCACTTCTTTGAAGGCCCGTTCAGTGACTTCCTGGACTCTTTCAATCTGCCGAAAAAGTGGAAGGAACAGAGCCTCGGCTCAGGGGTCGTTGTATCCCCTGAAGGATATATCATAACGAATAATCACGTTGTTGAAAAATCGGATGAAATAAAAGTGACGCTCTACGGACAGCAAAATTACAAGGGGAAGATCATCGGTACGGACCCGAAGACGGACATCGCGGTCATTAAAATATCTGCAAAAAACCTTCCGGCGATAAAGTGGGGTGATTCAGATACCCTGCAGGTCGGTGAGTTCGTGCTGGCCTTCGGAAACCCCTACAGTTTAGGGCATACGGTCACGATGGGGATAGTAAGCGCCCTTGGAAGGGCAAATGTCGGCATAGCCGACTACGAAGATTTTATCCAGACCGATGCTGCCATAAATCCGGGTAATTCCGGGGGGCCGCTTGTAAATATAAAAGGGGAGCTTGTTGGTATCAACACTGCCATTTTTTCAAGGACCGGGGGATATCAGGGGATAGGCTTTGCCGTACCGAGCAATATGGTTAAATCCGTTATGACCCAGCTCATTAGTGAAGGCAAGGTCACCCGCGGATGGCTGGGGGTAACCATTCAGAACCTTACCCCTGAACTGGCCCAAGAATTTAATCTTAAAAAAACTACGGGCGCATTAATCACGGACATATTCAACGGAAGTCCTGCTGAAAAGGCAGCGTTAAAAAGGGGGGACATAATACTTGAAGTAAATGGCAAGACAGTCAGAAATGTGGAGTCCCTGAGAAATATGGTTTCCCAGAGCAAAGCGGGAAGTACGATACAACTGGACATTCTGCGCGATGGCAAGAACCTGACAGTCACGGTCAATGTTACAGAATTTCCTCAGGACCTGGCCCAGGCAGACCCCGGTGACACTGCAGATGATCCGCACAGGGAGGAGAAGACGCTGGCCGGACTCAGTGTAATGGACCTTTCACGTGATATTGCCAAACAACTGGGACTTTCGAAAAATGAAAAGGGCGTCGTCATAGTAAAAGTTGAGCATTACAGTGCTGCTGAGGATGCCGGTCTGAAGAAAGGCGACGTAATTCAGGAAATCAATAAGAAGAGGATCAAAGATATAAATGACTTTAACAAAATCTCCCCTGACATCAGAAGCGGAGATACCGTATTGCTCTTTATCAACAGGAGCGGAAATAAATTTTACATTACCTTAAAAACATATTCTTAACGAAACAGAGGTCTGAACCATGCTCTACAGAATTATATTTTTCCTTGTTTTTTTAGCGGGCGGATACCTCATAGGAATGAGAGAGGGCATTACCTATCAGGGTATTCTCCTGGGTGCGGGTATTGGAGTAATCGCACTGATCCTTGAGTACGTTTTAACAATGATCGGGTTTGGAACAGTGCTGGGCGGGCTGATGGGTCTGTCCGTAGGGCTTTTATTCGCCAAGTTGATCTATCTGCCGCTGAAGGCGGTCTTTACCACTATGGACGGGACCTATATCGGGGTCATCTTCAATACGGTATTCGGATACAGCGGGCTTCTTCTGGGACTGAGGGCCGGCAAGGACTTTACTCTTGCCAATGTCGTTAAGGCCTTCAAAAGCCGTGCTGAAGAGGGGTATGCCAAGGTCATTGATACCAGTGTAATTATAGACGGAAGGATAGTGGATGTGTGCGAAGCCGGATTCATAGAAGGTACGTTTATTATCCCCCAGTTTATCCTGCAGGAACTCCAGCATATTGCTGATTCCACGGACTCCTTAAGAAGGGCCCGCGGGAGAAGGGGCCTCGATATATTGCACAAGATACAGAAAATGACCAATATTACCGTAAAAATTGTTGACGAAGATTTTCCAAAGATCAAGGAAGTAGACGCTAAACTGGTAGCGCTGGCCAGAGTGATCGGGGCCAAGATCATTACAAATGACTTCAATCTCAATAAGGTCGCCGAACTTCAGGGAGTGACCGTTCTCAATCTTAATGAGCTTGCAAACGCATTGAAACCTGTGGTGCTCCCCGGGGAAGGAATGAATATCTTCATTGCAAAGGAAGGCAAAGAATCCAGCCAGGGTGTGGGGTATCTGGATGACGGGACAATGGTCGTTGTTGACAATGCACGAAAGAAAATAAATCAGCAGATGGATGTAGTTGTTACAAGCGTTCTTCAGACCACGGCAGGGAGAATGATATTTGCCAAACTCAAGGACGATGCAGACAGGGAAGAACTGAAGATGGCCCGGCACTGATGGATAAAAAGCTCATTGCTATTGTTCCGTCAGCAGGTCTGGGAAAACGATTTGGCCCGTCAGGAAAGAAAACGTTTGTCAGCATATATGGCATTCCCCTTCTGGTATACACGTTAAAGCGGTTGCATGATGAAAAGGCGGTGGCAGAAATAATCCCTGCCCTGAGAAAGGATGATATGGAACAGGGACATGCCATGGCAAGGGAATACAACCTTGACAAGATCAAACGCTTTGCTCAGGGAGGAAAGGAACGACAGGACTCCATATATAATGCATTGAAGCTTATTGAAGCAGACGGGACTGACGCTTACAAAAACTGTGATGTCTTAATCCATGACGGGGTCCGGCCCTGGTTCCCGGAAGGCATGATTGAACAGCTTTCAGATGCGGTTCAGGATGTTGACGGAGTAATCCCGGGCATACCCCTGACAGATACGATTAAAGAAACAGATGCGGCAGGAATCGTTGTATCCACGCTGAACCGCGAAAAAGTCCGTGCTGTGCAGACCCCGCAGCTTTTTCCCTTCAGGACCATAAAAAAAGCCTATGACAGGGCCTGTCAGGATGGATTCTATGCAACAGACGACGCAGCCCTTGTGGAGAGGATTGGGGGCAGGATCAGGATTATCACCGGCAGTCCCCTGAATATCAAGGTTACCGTACCGGAGGACCTTGAAGTGGCAGCACATATACTGAAAAAGGAGCGGCAATCATTATGAGGATCGGCTCGGGCTATGACTCTCACCGGCTGGTTGAGGGACGGACGCTTGTTGTGGGAGGAGTGGACATCCCCTTTGAAAAGGGCCTCTCCGGACATTCCGATGCTGATGTATTGTGCCATGCCATTATTGACGCCCTCCTCGGGGCCCTCGGAGCAGGAGATATCGGAAAACACTTTCCGGACGAAGACAATACATGGAGGGATGCCTCCAGTATTGATCTCCTCTCGGAGATCGTGAAACTGGTAAAGGAGCATGATTTTGCCATTTCGTGGATTGACGCAACGGTCATGGCAGAAAAACCAAAGCTGCAAACGTTCATAGAGGCAATGAAGAAGAACATTGCACGTGCCGGTATACCGGTCCACGCTATCAGCATAAAGGCAAAAACGAATGAAGGGATGGGATTTATAGGAAGAGGGGAAGGGATAGCAGCCCATGCAGTGTGTCTGCTGAAATCCCTTTCATGAACACAGAGGAGATTATGGTAACCCTGTTGCGCTATAATAGACGGTGCGTTTCATATTTTTTTCATAATTATCACGTAGAATAAGTCAGGAAATTTATCCTGGGGGTATAACATGAACTATAAAGGACCTGTCATAATTATCATCATCGCCATCGGGGCCGCTCTCCTGTTCCTTCTTCCCGAGACAAAAACATATGAAGAGGTAGCATCAGTGGGCAAACCGGCCCCGGACTTTGAATACCCCGATTCCAGCGGAAAAATGTGGAAACTCTCCGATCTCAGGGGGAACGTGGTGTTTATAAATTTCTGGGCCACCTGGTGCACAACGTGCGAATCGGAAATGCCTTCAAAAGAGGCCCTTCGAAAAAAAATGGAAGGCAGACCACTGCAAATGTTCGGCATGCTCTTCAGGGACGACCCTGCCAATCTGCCCGAATACTACAGGACGCATGATATTACCCTCCCGACCCTTATAAGTCCTGAAAATGAGGCCGCTAAAAAGTATGGAATAACAGGCGTCCCCGAGACCTTTATCATCGACAAGGAGGGGATTGTCAGGGAAAAACTCGTCGGCCCCCGTGTATGGGACGCTGAAGAGCAGATCACCCTGATTGAGAAGTGGTTATAGTGCAATGTACGAAAAATTAGAGGCTATAGCGCACACCTCCGGTGTGCCTGCATTCGGCGTTGCACAGACAGAAGACCTGAGACCCCACTATGATGCCCTGCCGCCCGATCAGACCGAA
>JBFKMY010000224.1:0-4512 GCA_041629615.1 Thermodesulfovibrionia bacterium
ATTTCCGCTGCTCCACGCATGTCCTACCCTTGTTGAGACATTTTTAGAAAAACTTGTGCATTCCTCCTTTTCCCTGTTCTTGGGAAAGGAAAACACTATCACATCGCCCCTTTTAGGAGGGCTGAATATCAGAAACCTGCTATGGGTAAAAGGCAGCTTTAATCCGTAAATAAACTTGTTCACAAGGATGTGGTCGCCGATCTGCAGTGTTTCCAGCATGGACCCTGAAGGTATTTTAAATGCCTGAACAACAAAGGCCCGTATGAGAAGGGCCAGAAATACCGCTATGATAATAGCCTCTGTATACTCTCTGAATTTTGATTTTGTTACTTTTTTATTTACAGCCAATGTTAATACTCCTTATATATGGATATCAGAACTTGCCCTGTCCCTTCATCCTTTATTTTACTTTAAGGACCGCTAAAAAAGCCTCCTGAGGGATCTCAACCCTGCCGACCTGCTTCATTCTCCGTTTTCCTTCCTTCTGTTTTTCAAGAAGTTTTCTTTTTCGCGTAATGTCTCCCCCATAGCATTTTGCAAGGACGTTTTTTCTCATTGCCCTGATGGTTTCCCGTGCAATGATCTTGCTCCCGATGGCAGCCTGAATAATGACTTCAAAAAGCTGTCTTGGGATAACTTCCCTTAATTTCCCGGCGACCTGTCTTCCCTGGTAAGAGGCCCTGTCCTTATGCACAATTAATGAAAGGGCATCAACAGGCTCTCCATTGATCAGGATATCAAGTTTAATGAGTTTCGATTCCCTGTACCCCGCAAATTCATAATCCATCGAGGCATAGCCGCTCGATGAAGACTTTAGTTTATCATAAAAGTCCCACAAAATCTCATTGAGGGGGAATTCATAGGTGACCATTATTCTGTCTTTCCCGATATAGGTGAAATCCTTTTGTGTCCCCCGCTTTTCCTGGCAAAGTTCGAGGATGTTGCCGATATACTTTGACGGGACCAGGATAGTCGTGTTTACAAAAGGTTCTTCAATGGCAGTATATTTCTCAGGCAGTTTTGCAGGGCTGTCTATGTAGATAATTTCTCCGTCGGTCCTCGTTATTTTGTAAATTACCATAGGGGCCGTATTGACAAGTACAAGTTTGAACTCCCTTTCAAGCCGCTCCTTAATTATTTCCATATGCAGAAGGCCGAGAAACCCGCAGCGAAAACCGAAGCCCAGGGCGCTTGACGACTCCGGTTCATACCTGAAGGACGAGTCATTAAGACTCAGTTTTTCCAGCGCGTCCCTCAGGTCCTCATACTGATTGGTCTCGATGGGATAGAGGCCGGAAAATACCATGGGCTTAATGTCCTTGTAGCCCGGGCAGGGGTTGCCCGCAGGTTTTTCCGCATCGGTAATGGTATCGCCCACCTTTGTATCAGCGACATTCCTGATGCTGGCGCTTATATATCCGACCTCCCCCGCCCTGAGGCTTTTTACAGGGGTTTTAACGGGAGTAAATATGCCGACTTCCTGGACTTCATAGACTTTTTTCGTTGCCATGAGAAGTATCTTTGTCCCCTTTTTTACCTCTCCGTCAAAAACCCTCACCAGTACGATGACCCCCTGATAGTTATCAAACCATGAATCAAAGATCAATGCCTTCAGGGGCAGGTCACTTTCGCCGGTGGGAGGCGGCAATCTTTTTACGATCGCCTCCAGCACATCTCTTATTCCAGTCCCCTCTTTTGCAGATGTGTACAGTACTTCGCTGCAGTCGAGACCGATCGATTCTTCGATGTCTGACCTGACCCTGTCAGGTTCTGCACCCGGAAGGTCGATTTTATTGATTACCGGAATAAGTTCAAGATTGTGTTCAAGTGCCAGATATGTATTGGCAAGGGTCTGCGCTTCAACCCCCTGCGATGCATCAACAACAAGAATGGCCCCTTCACATGAGGCGAGACTTCTGGACACTTCATAGGAAAAATCAACGTGTCCCGGTGTGTCAATGAGATTAAGTATGTAATCCTGTCCGTCCAGCGCCCTGTAGGTCAGTCTGACGGCGTGCGCCTTTATGGTGATTCCACGCTCCTGTTCAAGGTCCATGGAATCCAGCACCTGGTTTGTGGTCATTTCTCTTTGTGAGAGGGCACCCGTTAATTCGAGAAAGCGGTCTGCGATGGTAGACTTACCGTGGTCTATATGGGCGATAATGGAAAAATTTCTGATGTTACGTCCGGACATGATTTAAGAGGCTGCCTGGCTGGACCCGACAAGAGTGTTAAAGAGAAGACCTGCTGCGCCCACTGAACCGCCGTCCTTTGTCAGTGTGCTCTTGAGGATTTTTACATCCGTTGAAAGGAGTTTAAATGCCCTTTTATGCGCTTCCTTTGACAATTCCTCAATAAACATGTCCCATCCGCCAATAAGTCCACCGCCTATGATCACCGCATCAAGGCCCAGGACGTTTATGAGGTTTGCAACACCGATTCCGAGAAACTGGCCGACTTCTCTGAAGACTTCTCTGCTCAGGTTGTCACCCTCAAGAGCTGTTTCATATACCAGTTCAGGGGTAATTTTATAGATATTGCCGTCACAGCACTTTGAGAGCATACTTTCTGTGCCTTTTTCCAGAGACGATATGGCCCGGTCCACAATTGCCCGCCCTGATGCATAGGATTCAAGGCATCCGGAATTGCCGCAGGTGCAGTAACGGCCGCTCGGCACAATGACCATATGTCCGACTTCCAGCGGACCTTCATATAATTTTCCCTTGTAGATGAGGCCGCCTCCGAGGCCTGTGCCTAAGGTCAGGACGATAAAGTTATCAAAGTCTTTTCCTGAGCCAATCCATTTTTCTCCATATGCGTAGGCATTTGCGTCATTTTCAAGCAGAACAGGTAAAGAGAACTCTTTCTCAAAGACTTCCCTCAGGGGGACACCGTTAATTGCTGAAATATTGGGAGACTGAATTATCTTCCCCTTTTTCCTGTCAATGAGTCCGGCAATGCCTATGCCGATACCGGCAAGTTCAGATGCCGCGGAAATCACTTTTTTTGCCGATGCATCATTTAAAAAATCCTTCAGGTTGTTGACGAACAGGGTTTCCAGTCTTTCTGTGCTTTTTGGTGTTACGGTCGGGGTCGGGACTTTGTGGCTCAACAGCACTTCGCCTTCTTCAGAGGCGAGCACTGTTTTTATATTCGTTCCGCCAATATCGATGCCAACAGCAATTTTCATAACCTTTCAACTCCAAATGAGAACCGGGAATGTAGCCATGTTTATAAAGCAGTATTCATAGTATCACAATATGAAAGTGAGTGTAAAGCAGGCGGGAACAGCGAAGGCCCTGTGTTTTTATCAAAAAACAGATATGAATTATGGCCTTTCACTAAAAAGTGAGAACATAATACACCGCATCAAGCATCCCATGTTTGAAACTCCTGACCATTATTAATTTTTATATTGCTATAGGAATACAAAAATTTATTGACAACTACCCGTTTGCATTATATAATTAGGTCATTCATACCACGAAATAATACTAAATGAGGGGATAAAGTGAGCAGGCTAAAGAGTGTAGTTGCATCTAAAATCCTTTTATTTTTCTTTATTACGCTCCTCATTGGAGTTCCATCAGTTCATGCAGGAGCATGGGGAACTGATGTTGATCCCGTTGAGTACGATTCTGGAAGAAGTAGTGTTTCGGGGGGCATTGACGATAATTGGAATGGTAATTTTACCATCAACTGGTTGGTTTCATTTAATGAAACCTCAGGCCTCTGGTCATATGAATATGAGCTTTTCGATGGATTCCCAATATCCAGTATGATTTTGGAATTGTCAAGTACTACTACATCAAGTGACATTTCGAATATTATGATCAATGGCAGTTCAGGTACTGTACAGGGACCTGACAGTTGGACAATATCGAACGGTCGTACTTTACCGAATCCTATATTTGGAATTAAATTTGATGGTCGGGCACAGACAGCTACATATTCATTTGAAACAGAGCTCGCGCCGGTGTGGGGGGATTTTTTCGCAACGGGAGGCAATAATGCTGCCCGCGACAATAAAGATGCCAGTAACCTGGGATTAACTAATTCTGGAAGTGATAATACTCTTGACTTTATTGCCCGGCCGGGAAGCAGCAGTACAATTGGAGGTTCAATGGCTCCTGAACCTATAAGTTCGGTTCTCTTTATTATCGGGGGAGCAACGCTTGCGGGCAGGCGTTTTATTAGTAGAAAAAAATAGCTCATCAATATATATCATTTAATCAACGTAAGGGCATTTTATTAAATGCCCTTTTTTAATATTAATTTCCCGCGATGATCCCATGGTTCCCCGTCTTATAATCATCATCTGCAGTAACCTGTAAAAGTCTTGAATATATTAGGCTTGTTAAAAGCTTAAATAATAGTATAAATTAAAGTTATAATTACACGCCTGTACTAATATTATTGCTGGCTCTCATTATAGGGCACAATAGCATTTTGCTCTACACTATCATCACCATGATAAGAAATGTGATATTTTTTCTGATCATTTTTCTCAGC
>JBFKMY010000225.1:0-4491 GCA_041629615.1 Thermodesulfovibrionia bacterium
GGATAGAGTGTAACGTTCTCGTAACAAATGGGACGCAACATAATCGTTTATCAGGTATGCTTCGGTCCAGCTCAGGTCAAAATCATATTATAAATCAGAGAGATATATTGTCCCTGCTTGCATGGGCATTCAAATTGCTTCAACGGAAGCAGTTATCCAGCGTAATAAAGCAAGTCTGCAAAACATAACATCAAACTGGAAGAACATTTTAAATGTCATGGAGAGATTAACCCGACGTCAATTAATTAAACTCGCCGCACTTGCCGGGGCAGGCGCCCTCCTGCCGCGTCAGGCAAAGGCCATCAGTAGTTTTGGTTCCAGTAAGCTTGAAGAAGTATTAAAGAAACTTACCGGCACCGGAACGTATACGAGTCAAGCTGATTGGGTGATACCTCCTGACACCAAACACAAATTCGCAATGGTAATAGACCTTGGGCTCTGCATCGGCTGCAGGCGATGTTCCTATGCCTGTAAGCTTGAGAATAACATACCCGATACCATATCCCCGCCCTACATCATGCTGTTCGAATATGACAAGACAGGGTTTAACGAATTTGCCCGGACTCCAGAAACGTTCGAGTACGTAAACCGGCTCAACTATACCAAACTCCGTAAGGACAAGGTATACATGCCGGTCCAGTGCAACCACTGCGATGATGCGCCCTGCGCAACGGTTTGCCCAACTGGTGCATCCTATAAGGCTGTTGACGGAATTGTCATGGTCGACTGGACAAAATGCATCGGGTGCAAGTACTGCATACAGGCATGTCCTTATCACGCCCGGAGATTCAACTGGTGGACGCCTGAGATACCCCCAGACCGTATCAATCCCAAAGTCCCGATGCGCCCGCACGGAGTAGTGGAGAAATGTACTTTCTGCGTGCACCGTACGAGACTTGGTAATACGACCAGATGCGTTGAAGCATGCCCCAATAAGGCCAGGATCTTCGGAAATCTCAATGATCCTGATAGCGCAGTTTCAAAAATTATAACCAACCAGAAAACCTTTCGGCTTAAGGAGCGGTTAAATACAGGTCCGAACATCTATTATCTGACAGGAACCAGGCGGAAACCCATGAGGTGGTTCGAGCCTCTGCCTCCTCCGAGAAACATAAGGGGAACGAAGTATTGAAAGAGAAAATAAAGGAATTGAAAGAGAAAATAACGGAACTGCGTGCCTATCTCAGCGATATTGCAAAGAACACGGGCAAGGGATTTTATGTCTACATCACTGTTTTGATAGTTCTCATCTTTGGTGCCGCATACATGGAGTATCTCTTCGTAGCGGTAGGCGGCGGCATTACAAACTCGAGTGACTTTGTACCATGGGGCATATTTCTCGTGGCTTTTGTCTTCTTTGTTGGTACCAGTGCGGGTGCAACAATAATAGGCTTGATGATATATGCCTTTGGCCGCGATGATTACAAACCCCTTGCTATCCGAGGGATCATTATAGGACTCGTATCACTGCTGGGCGCGACGCTTAACCTGCTTATGGATGCCGGAACTCCCCTCAGGGGAATGATGATGCCCTTTATTCTCAGGAACATGACTTCAATGCTGATCTACACGATGTCAACCTATGTTGTCTTTGGCGTGATTCTGGTGGCGGAGCTGTTTTTTGCGGTGAGAGTTGTTATGGGGAGCACGTCTCCACGTGATAAGAAAATGGCAAAATGGCTGGCCATATTCGCGGTCCCCTTTGCCCTTGTTATCTTGCATGCCCCTCACGGGGCCCTCTTTGCCGTTGTAAAGGCCAGGGAATTCTGGCACACGCCATTGCTGCCTCCGCATTTTGCGACTTCAGCTCTTGTCTCGGGGACCGCCTTGATGATATTTACTCCAATAATTCTTTCCCGTATACACAAGAGGGAAATCGTGGGCATGCGTACCCTGAGCCATATGGGTACATTACTGGCTTTTTTCATTGCGGTAAACATTTTCATGGATTCCTTCGACCTTCTCATTATTTTTTACAGCAATGAACCTGAAGGCATAGAGGCACTTCATCTATTGTTTGGCAGGTTTGCACCGCTTTTTGCGCTGAATTTCGGCGGCCTGGTTGCCAGCCTGATTATGCTTATGACTCCCTGGGGAAGAAAGACCATTAAAGGATTGACAACAGTATCATGTCTGACATTGTTAGCAATAATGGCCTATCGATACTTTCTTGTATTGATACCGCAGTTAATACCACAGCAGCAGGGGCTTCCTGAAGTGTACTACTTTCCGGCAGCATCCGAATGGTTGGCTGAGGCGGGCGTCGTGGCACTGATGCTGTTTATCTATGCGGTTCTTACAAAGATACTCCCGGTGGAAGAGCGGGTTTTATTAAAAAGCAGTTAAGAAAATTGAAATATAAATGATTCTGTATAGTGCGCAGATGGAGGTAAGAATATGAAAAAAGCTTTTTTAAAATGGTGGATGGGGATATTGACGAGTGTTCTTATCATTAGTTTAATTTCCAGCTGCACACAACATGCAGAGAAGGAAATAGGAGCACCGGTGACTGCTCAGAAAATTTCATTTGGCGAGCCGAAGTATACTGGTTCAGAGAGCTGCAAACAGTGCCACTGGAGGGAGCATGATTCATGGAATCATACTCTCCATTCCAAGTTTGTGCAGCCTGTTGATGAATTTACAGTGATAGGAGACTTTAAAAGGAACAACTCATTGACAGTCAGTGTAACGGGTAAGGCCCCGGAACTGGCAAACAAAAAAATCACATCAAAGATGTTTATAAAAGACGGGAAATACTATGTGAATACCATAGGTCCTGACGGGAAATTCCGTGATTACGAGATTTCTTATGTCATCGGAATCAACAGAAGGCAAAATTATATAACAAAATTTCCCAACGGTGAACTGCATGTCCTTCCCGTTGAATGGGAAGATGGGGAAAAGAAATGGGAAGATTACAACGGCTTGGAGCGACATTATCCGGGAGACGGCAACTACTGGAGCGATGCAGGAAGAATATGGCAGTTCAAATGCGGCAGCTGTCATGTCACCGGGATGGAAATTAATTACAACAGGGACTCCGATTCCTTTGACACAACCTGGGTTGATCTCGGGATAGGATGTGAAGCGTGCCACGGACCGGGAAGCAACCACATCATTGCGGCAAAGGACTATTATGAGAAAGAGAAGGAAACCATCATAAATCCGGCAAAGCTTCCCTGGAAACTCCGTGCCATGGTCTGCGGCCAGTGCCACAACTGGGGAGCCAGCACGGCGGACATTTCACCATACCGGGAAGGATTCCCGAAGAAATATTCTTTCGCCTATGGTTATCAGGTGGGCAAACCGCTCCATCTTTATTATGAAGAGGAACTGGACGAGGAGAAGAAACATCATCAGCAATATAATGAGTGGCTGGAAAGTTCCCACGCAGAGGCGGGGATTATATGCTCAACCTGTCATGGAGTTCATCAGGAAGGCGCTCACAGGTCACCGAACAAGTCGCAGACAAAGGCCCCTGCAGGCACTCTCTGTGAGGGTTGCCACAAAACATTGATGAGAAAGGCAGCACACAGGATTCATACCTTTGGCAGCTGCATTTCCTGTCATATGCCGCAGACAAAGGAGCATGAGCATAGTCATACATTCAGATTCATCTCACCCGAGGAAAGCCTGAGGGCGGGGGGAATTGAAAAGAAGATAAATTCCTGCAGCGGCTGCCATTACCATAAGAATGATAAGCTTGAGGGCCTTATTGAATTTATGGATGCCATAAAAAGAGAGGACATGCCATTGCCTTATGGTGTACACAAATATTGAACTTCATGATGCCGTAAAAAGGAGCCAGTTATGAAAAAGTTTGCGCTATTTGCAAGTGTTCTTGTTCTCTTATGGGGGCATACACCATATGTACACTCCCAGGAAAAGGATACTCATGCAGAGTCGCCTATGGATCGTACGAGACCAAAGGCACAGTTTTTTTGCGGTTTCTGTCATATATTGACCTACCCCCGGGTAATTGAGAAGTCATACAAATCATGGAGGGCTGATAAGCACGGAGCCAAAGAGATCGGATGTAAAGTCTGTCATTACCCGCCTGAAACCCTGAACTTTGAAATCAGGGAGCACAGGAGAATTCCAAAGGACAGGAAAGCGGCCATGGGAGCGAAAACAGAAGAGGAATTTATAAAGACCGAGCTTGAGGTCCTGTCCAGACTCATTACCATAATGAACATGGGTGATGCTGTTGTGCGGACAAGGCCCCGCATTGACGACCGCAGCTGTACAACTGCCGATTGTCATCCGAAAGCCGGAAAGGGAAAAGAAGGGGAATACTGGACAAAGAAAATCGAATACGCCAAATACAAACGAATGGATGAGACGGAAGCTGTCGTTCCTTTTGTTCATGACGTACATTTTGACGAGAAAACCTTTGTGGAAGGTCAGGAGATGCACTGCACGAGCTGTCATCAGCGCGAGACCGGGCAAAAGCATTTTGAAGTAAACACGGAAAAGTGCTTCTTGTGCCAC